>NZ_JAWQDE010000003.1:0-285748 GCF_036318045.1 Clostridium sp. CM74B_53
TGACATATCTCATAAGAAAACTGCTTTATATCATCTGATATTTGTTTTGACATCAGCAATTTCTTTCTATACTTGCATACGAAAATAATATGATACTGTAACAAATATTTGTGTCTGTTTTTGATTTCCACGTTTCCATAACGCAAGTATAGCACAAACCTCCGCTTCCGGCTACCTTAACCCACCGTCTAAAGCCAGTGGGATTGCGGTAGCCCTATTTCAACGGGATTTTGCCAATGCTTCGCATTCCGAATCGGCAAAATCCGCGACCACAACGGTATCGTACGGAATTTTCAGTTCTGAAAATTCCTATCCGCGAAAAATAACGAAAGCAACAGCTGTCGTAAAACTTCATATAGAATTTTGCATTCTTTTTTGATATAGTAATGATAGCATAGATTGATGTAATGCGCAAATTAAGATGAAGGACAGACACACAATATGACCGAAAAACCGAACCGGACTGCCGAGATGGCAGATATCCTCCACCAGGCCTCCATGCTCTACATGGCCTCCAATCTCCCGATCGACTATGGGACCGGGACAAAATACACCTCCGTGGAAGTCCATATGTTAAAATATATCATCGATCATCCGGGAAAAACAGTCACCGAGCTCTCCCGCGAATGGGACCGCACCAAGCCGGCGATCTCCCAGATGTTAAAACGCATGGAACAGAAAGGTCTGATCTCCTGGACGACCGAACCCGGTAATAACAAAAAGCAGCTCTACCATGCCACCGAACAGGGGATCCAGCTTCACAGCGCCCACACCGAATACGATATGAACGTCTTTGGACAGACGCTCGCCTATCTCCGCGAAACCTGTTCCGATGAGGAGATCGAGACATGTTTTCATGTACTGAAGGAGTATACGAAGGCGCGGAGACGGAAGCATTATCAGGCGAAGTAAATTTGCACTCCTGTTCTGGTAAAGCGAAAATCTGTGTCACTGTTGTCAAAGAATATTCGCAGTCAGCCTTCAGTATTTGCTTATTCCTTTACGCAGCAGAAGCAAAGGATGTCCCTGACTCAGTTAAAGATCAAAAGTCTTATCTGTTTGGATCATGACATGCTCCGGCATTTGTTATAAAAAAGAAAAGTCCTCCGGATCTTACTTCCGTAGGACTTTTCTTTTTTCATCCAGCAGGCTTTTTTTCTACCCGTATCTGAGTATTTTCTTTACTGCTCTGCTGCCTCTTCCAGTACATTTTCTTCTGCTGCATCCTCTGTGTTCGGCTCAGACTCTGCTGCTGTTTCTGTTTCGTTTTCTGTTTCCGCCGTTTCTGCATCTCCGGAGTTTTCGACATCTTCTGCGTCTTCGGTGCTTTCTTTGCTGTCTTCCTCCTTAGTCTCATCACCGGAAACATTCTTTTCAGAAATCTCAAAGTCTTTCCCGGAAATATCTTCTGAAACGACCGGCTTCTCTTCCTTAATAGGATCTGCGTTGACAACCGGGATTTCTGTATTCACGATCATTTCCGGAAGTTCGATTGCCATAGTAGATGCTTTCTCGATGACCTGTTTGCCATTTTTATCCAGTACTACTTCCAGATCTTCATATCCTTCTGCGCTGATTACAACAACATTCTCATTTTCTGTAAATCCAGCTTTATCAAGGGAAATCTTTCCGTCTGTCGTGGCCAAAGAATATGTATTATCTCTATAATATCCTTTTTCGTATGCTTCTCCGTTTACCGTGACACCTGTGATTGCCTTCATCCAATCATCATTTCCCATTCCCACTGTAATCGTATAGCTGCCAAAGAAATAGTCTGTGTCACCCACAAGTGGAGCAGGCTTTTCCTCTGACTCCTCCGGTGCTTTCTCTACGAGATTTCCCTTCTGATCGAGAATTACTTCCAGATCTTCATATCCTTCCGCACTGATTACAACAACATTCTCGTTTTTTGTGAATCCGGCTTTATCAAGAGAAATCTTTCCATCTGTCGTTGACAACGAGTATGTATTATCCCTATAATATCCTTTTTCGTATGTTTCTCCATTTACTGTGACACCTGTGATTGCCTTCATCCAATCATCATTTCCCATTCCCACTGCAATCGTATAACTGCCAAAGAAATAATCTGTGTCACTTACCGTCGGAGCCTCTTTTAACCGACCATTATCGTCTCCTTTTTCTTCCTCTTTCTTTGTGATCTCAAACTCAACCGTCTCCACGCCATAATACTGCGCCGAGATCTCCACACTGTACTCGCCAGCCTCTTTAAAGAGATCTTTTCCGAGTAACAGGCTTGCTCCATTGATCGTATATCCGATCTTTTCGAAAAGGCTCTCCTGTCCATCCGGAGAAAGTGTCTTTTTCGTTCCGTCCGGTCTTGTAAGCACAATGCTCTGGAGATTCTTCCAGATATCACCGGTCTCATCCGCCGTGTTGGTGATCGTCACTTCTGCTCCGGTCTTGAAATCACCGCCAGCTTCCAGTGCTACATCTTTGAGATCCTTTGCAATCGCAATATTGAATACTTTATCCTCATACCCGTCAACTTTGATGGTCACTTTATTGTCTTTATCGACTGCAAAGAGTGAGCTGTCAAGAACAAGAATATTGTCTTCCAGTCTGTAAAGCCCCTGATCAACCGCCTGATAGGAATTGCCGTTCAGGTAGATTTTTCCGTTTTCAACAATCTTCTGTAAGTACGCGGTGTCATCCGACATGATCCGGACATCCTGTCCTTCCGAAATTTCATTGACCTGATCGCCATTCTCATCGACCAGAACAAGCTTTGGTGCAGTCTTTCCAAGATAGGATCCGCTCATCATCGTCCCACCGAGGCGATTATCTTCAAGCACATATTTTACCGCATACGGGCGATTCAGGGTTTCTGCTGCGCTCTCATCTGCAATATAGTCTGCAAAGCTTAAATATTCCCCGTTCTCATTTTTCGCTTTCTCAACTGCATCACGGTATTCTGCAAAGGAATAGAATGTTGTCCCATCTTCCCCGATCACCGCATCCCAACCGCTCATATCGTAATTCCAACGATCCGCGATTGCCTGGGCAGATTCATTTTTCACTCCGATATTCTGAAGGAGAAGTGCGTTCGTGAGCAGATCCGCATCGAACATCAGATCTGCGGACATCGTCGTGCTTCCGCCTTCTGCTGCATTTCCGCTTCCACTTGTGCTTCCGCCGCTGATGGATGCGCTGGACATCGCATCAATTCCATAGATATCTTCTGTAACTACACTGTTCTGCGCAGCTGCACCTGTGCTCACGGTAAATGTGTAGCTCATATCCTTAAATCCGGTAGAATGTACAGTGATCGTATATTTTCCTGCTTCCGGAATATTGTTGCGTCCGTTTTCTGCATTCTCATCATTGTAAAGGACAAACGTGTTTCCGATCAGATACCAGTCACGGATCTTCTCCAGTTCGGTCGTATTTCCATGCGGATCTGTAAGTTCCACCTTGCTGACCGGAATCTCGATTCCATAAGTCATGTTCTTCACTTCAAAGTGAATATTCTTTCCGCTTGTAATCGCTCCAGCCTCTTTTAAGACCATGCTCGGAGCCGTTCCGTTTACAACCTCGATCGGTATCAGTGTATTCTTTCCGCCGGAGGTGATGCGCAGGTAATAAGAACCGTTCGAGTAGAAATTCGACTGGCCCAGCGGTACAATGATCTGTCCAACCGTATTTCCGTAATGCTCCCCCAGCTTCTTCTCATATCGGAGATCACCGTTGATCGTATTGTTGTAACCCTTTCCAGATACCAGTGCTACTTTTGTGATCTCATCAAACCACTGTTTGTCCACCTCTTCCGTATAGTTAAACATTACGACAGCCTGTCCGCCGACGCCATACAGATTACTCTTGTCCTCTGTCAGCTCTGCTGCCGGTGCATAGTAACGGATCCCGCTCTTTTCCTCTCCGAGATCAAAGGTCGTTGTCTCCGGTTTCCGTCTGATATTTCCGTTCTCATCATAGTTATCAAGATTATAATCCCACACATATACAGATCCATGTGCCAGAAAGGCAGCCGGTGCTGTATTTTCGCGAACTTCCGGTGCTTCCGGATTCTCATTTTCGCTCAGACGGATGATCTGTGTTTCTCCATCTTTTCCTGTCACGGCAAGAACCGCCGGGTTTAAGTTTGTAATCTCCCATTTTGCAATGGTTCCGTCACGATCTACTTTTGTGAACGCAGATGTCACATCGGTTCCATCGACTGTGAGTGTGCAGTCATCCAGGGAGTAGCCTTTTGCAAACGCAACCGTCACATACTGGCTCCATCCGAGATCCACCAGCTTTGTTTGGCTCTCTACAACAAGAGTTTTTGTCTCCGGAGTTTCCTCATTTCCGGAATCATTTCCGCTGTCTCCCGGTTTTTCATTGCTGCCGGTATTGTTTCCATTGTCCCCTGTATTTTCATTATTTCCGGAATTGTTTCCGCTATCGCCTGCGTTTCCGTTGTTTCCGGAATTATTTCCACTATTGTCCGTGCTTCCGTTATTACCTGAATTGTCCCCACCGATATCGGTGCTTCCGCCATTTTCAGAACTGCTTCCATTGTTGCCTGTATTTCCACTGTTGGAGGAATTCCCGCCGGAACTGCTTCCTGAATCGCTGTCCGAAGATCCATCACTTCCACCGGATCTTTTTCCGGATGTCTTCTGCTCACCACCCGGTGCATCATACTCTTTTCCGTTTGCATCAACCCAAGCACCGTTCGCATTTACCTTGTAGCCATCCGGTGTCGTACCGTCATGTGCCATTTCACCGGACGCACTCAGATAATACCAGCGGCCACCAACCGGAACCCAGCCGGTTGCCATACTTCCGTTCGCCCACAGATAGTACCAGTCCTTTGTCACCGGATTCTGATACCATCCGGTGATCATATTTCCGTCTTTGTCGAAGCGATACCATTTCCCGTTCTCAAAAAGCCACTGGTCTGCGGCATATTCACCTGTAACACTTCTGTATTTCCATGCTCCTGTCTGCATCGACTGCTCCCATCTTCCTGTCGGGATCGCAGTCGCTGCCGGAGACACCATGGTCGTCATCGTCATAGATAATGCAGCGGCTACCGCCACTCCCTTGAATCCATTTTTTCGAATACCTTTCACCTTTTATCCTCCTCGTATGTTCAATTCAATTTGAATGCTAGCACATTATAGCAATTCAATGGTGTTTTCTCAATAGATTATATGAGAATGATTTTCAATATCATTTATATGGGAAATTTTCTCATTAACACAAAACTTATACTCGTAGACATTTCGTATCACGCGTAATCACTTGCAACACCATTCATCTTCACGCGAGTGCGTATCTTAGGCACGCAGTGCCTTTTTGTTTACCTGGAAGTTCCATCGGAATTTTCTGTTAAACAAAAAACTGGTTTTATGTACATTCTCTGCACACAAAACCAGTTCGTCATTCTCCCGATATTCTTTTATCTCCTACGGCTTACAACTCTTACAAGCCTCATATCCCTCTTCGATCAATTTCGACCGTTTTCCCGTATACTCTTCCTTATTTTCCGCCTTGATCTTCTCGACAGAGGTACAATCCGGGCGGTGGAACTTCATGGTCTTTGTATTGAGGATGTAGGTACCGCTCTCCGAATCAGATGTTTTCGAAACTGTACTGCCGGAACTGCCCGCGGACGTGTTCTTTCCGCCCGAAAAAGTATTTGCGCCATTTTCGGAAGCGCTGCTATTCCCGCTGCCTGCAGCAGCTGCGCTTTTGGCGCCTCCATCTTCCGCCAGCCAGTTATCCCCGGTCGCATAGTCGATCGCAACGCCCGGCTGGACATTATAGACATAGACACAGAACAGGACGCCGTCTCCATCGTCCTCCACCGACTCCGCTTCCATCAGAACGCCGGAAGCCAGAAGATTGTCTCCCTCAAAGATCGGTGTTACCCGGTAGAGCACATGGTTCCCGGTTTCTTTTACATAGTCGGCTGTCAGGTTTTCGAACGGCAGCATTCCCTGGACATTCAGATATCTTGTTCCGGTAATCAGGTTCTTCTCATTTGCATTCTCCGCCGTCAGCTGGTATCCGATCAGGTGGCAGCGGTTATACACATATTTTCCATCCACGAAGTCATACTTCTTATTGTGCCAGCCCGTCGGCTTGACCTCCCCGATCGAGCCGCGTTTTTCCGTCGGCATCGTATCCGTACTTACCGAAGCGTATGCCACGCCGCATCGTCCCAGCGCATCGAGGTCACTGTAGCTCTCAAAGGAGACATCCGTGAGATCGCTCTCCGAAAAATACGGAACATTTCCATTGACCGCAACATACGGTGATCCGGAATATTCCGGAATATCCGATAACAGGAAGGTTCCGGAGCTTCCGCTCGTTTTCGATGAGCCGGAATTGCTTTTTCCTGACTGATCACTGCCCGCTCCGGATGCTTTTGATTCCGCAAGATCTCCCAGAATATTTCCTGCTGCCTGTGCAATATCAGTCGCCGCGCCTGCTCCCGATGCGACATCCGCGCCCTGGCAGGCAGTTACCGCGAGTGATACTGCGGCGATCACGCCGAGCAGCCATTTTCTTAAATTTTTCCTCATCTGTCATTCTCCTCCGATGTCATGATTCTATTCCGTTCTTCCCTCTGAAAGATTTACCTCACATAACGTTCTCTCGTGATCTTTTCATGGGACGAACCGGCAAACTCTTTCGTTTCTACACAGTTCCATCCTGAAAGATCGACCGGGAAATACACATCCGCAGGGTAATCCCGGTTCCACCGGTACAGATAGATTTCCTGTATCCGCTCTTCCTCCCCGGAAAGATCCGCATCTTCCGCAAAGCAGAATTCACCTTCGCCCGCTTTCTGCAGGAAATCTTCCTCCACACGGATCTGCGTCATCCCTTCTTCCACGAACTGCTTTTTACTGTAGGCATCCATCCACAGGATTTTTCCTTCTGTCAGCTCCAGGATATCCCCGCGCAGGATCCGGTCCTGGCTCTGTCTGCGGTGATTGAACATCATCCCGTTATGGTCATCCACACATACGATCAGTATCATATGCTCCCCTCCCCTTGTATCATATCTTTCGATCCTATCCCGTATTCTACCACATTTCCGCCTTGCAGGCAACCATATGTTCGATTCCTTTTCCTTTTGTAAAGTTTCTTTCAGCAGCGGAATCCAGGGTAGAAACAGGCAGATCCAGAATTTTTACACGAAGAATTTTTCTGACTTTCCATCAAAAATTCTTGACATAATCTTCCTCCGGTGCGATAATAAGACCGTTGAGAGATTTCAGACATCTCACAATTTCATAAACGGGCTTGTAGCGCAGTTGGGAGCGCACCACATTCGCATTGTGGGGGTCGTCGGTTCGAATCCGATCAGGTCCATAAAAAACACCATCCGTTTTCCGGATGGTGTTTTTGTTATCACCTCTGTTATTTTTGTTCCATCGGAATTTTCTATGGAACAAAAAAGCTGTTCACCCCTGCCACAAGTCCGTCTGCCAGTTTGCCCAACGTCGCGTCATCATGGGCGGAAGCTCCGTCTCCAAGCTCAATATCGATACTCGGGATCGTAGAGTAGGAAGTCTGGGTCAGATCCATCTCCATGGAGCCGGAAGAAAAGATCTTCACTCCGTTCTGTTTCAATCCGGAAACCAGCGCACCTCCAAGCTTATTGTGGGACTCCCAATGGGATTTTACCGGCTCCATCGCGCGGTAAGCGGCATTATTCGGCACACTCATATAGAAGGCGCCTTTGTCCTTTTTTGTCGAATCCCAGTGAAGGGCGATGTGGCAGTCTGCCGTGTTATTCGCCATCACGGTTCTCGCCACATTATCGAGCTGGACATCCTTTCCGTCCCGGATCATCAGGACATCATATCCCGCCGCGAGAAGCTTGTCGCGGAAGATCTGTGCCATCCGGAGCGTCACCGTGCTCTCCGCTGTTCCGTCCGCAAACGTCATTCCGCCGGATACCGCGACAGCCTTTGTCGCTCCGGCCGATGTCGTTCCGCTCGTCACCTTCACAGTCTTATCCGGGTGACAGTAGGTCTTGACACTCGCACCGCCCGAAGTTCCATGACCGGCGTTCACGGCGATCACTTTATTTTTTCTATTTGCTGTTCCATTGTGATAGTAGACCGCATGTCCGCTGTTGATCGCGGAAAAATCCGCATATTTCCAGCCGGAGTTCATTCCGACCTGCCATGCCTTGTCCACGTACGCTTTTAAGGAATCAGGGACCGTAACGGTTCCATCTGCGGAGACTGCAGCCGTACCTCCGGCTGCCGTACTCGTTGAGCCGTTTCCCGCCTGCGGTTTGCTGGCCGCCAGGTAACGGCTTGCCACATAGACCGTTGTTTTGGAACCTCCCACCTGGATCTCGCTCCACTCTCCGTTATTTTTTACTCTTGAAACCTCGGTCCCTCTCGATAAGGTTCCAAGCACCTTCCCGGAAGCTGTCGATGGCTGGCTTCTGTAGTTTAATTTGGAAGCGTTCACATAAACGGTGTCCGCAAGAGCGGTCATCGGCATTGTCATCGTAAACAGCGTGAACAGTCCCGCACACAGGACTGGTTTTAATGTTTTAAATCGCTTCTGTTTTCTCATCTTTTTCCTTTCCTGCCTCAAAAGGCACCCCGTTTTCCTTCCGGTTAAATATACATGAACCTCTGCGCGTGATCCATTGTCCCCGGACCATGTGCGCCTTTGCAAAGCGTCTGTCTCCGTCTGATCTGCCTAAGATAAACAGCCCGGTATCTCTACCGGACTGTTTATTCTGATTTATATTTTTGATCGTATAACTTTTAGTCTCCTAATACGTTCACGATCTTCGCAGGTGTACGATAATTCCATGTGGAAATCTTGATACCGGATTTTGCATTGGACGCATGGCATACCTGACCATTACCGATGTAGAGAGCTACATGGTTGATTCCGCCGCTTCCGGAGTAGAATACAAGGTCGCCCGGACGCATCTGGCTCGATGTGATCGACTTTCCGCTTCCGGACTGTGCACCGGAGTTATGCGGCAGGGAAACACCAAACTTCGCCATGACGGACATCGTGAATCCGGAGCAGTCTGTTCCGTTTGTCAGGCTCGTTCCGCCGTATACATAGCGGTTTCCGACGAACTGTACCGCATAGTTCGCGATCTGCGCACGCTTGGAGGAAACGCTTCCGGACTTCGATCCGGCCGCTCCGTCATTTGCACTGCTCTTCTTTCCGCTGCTCTTGGAGCTGGAACTACTCTTTCCGGTGCTGTTCTTCGTATTGCTCTTACTGTTAGAGGTATCCGCAACTTCAACAACCGGTGTGTACTTGATCGCCTCTTCAAGACCATACTTAACATCCACGTAGTCACTGGACAGGTATGCATCCTGATCATCGATCTCGATCTTGACCCAGCCGTCCTGCTGATCCGCGACAAGGAATCGCTCACTGTTGGAGATCTGTGTGTAGATCGAAGAGTTCGTATTCGGCTCCGTCCGGACATTGACACCGTCCGTATTGGAGATCGCCATCAGTTTTGCAACCTGGAGAGCTTTATCTTTCGCCTGCTGTCCGGTCAGGATATACTCGGATTTGACATAACCGGTGATATTTCCGGAACGGATCTTCAGCCATCCTGCAGTCGATGTGTCGAGGATATCACATCCCGCATTGCTCGGCAGCTTCGCGATAATCTTGCCCTTCGTCTCATCCGGGTTATCACGGACGTTCAGGTAGTTCGATACATTGGAAACACCGAGGTTATCATAGAGGCTTAAGACGGTCTGTCTCATATCCTGCTTGATCGCTTCATCCAGGGCATATTTTACCGTGACATAATCCGCGGAGATATATCCGTCGGAAATCTGGATCCAGCCGTCCTGCTGGCTCTTGATGTCGTATCGCTCATTCTTGAATACCTGGTCCACCACGTCGGCATCCGCCTTCGGCTCGGAACGGACATTTAACTTATCCGCATCGATCACGGCGCGTTCCGCCACGTTTTCAGCAGCCAGTTTCTTCGCCTCATCCCCTGTGTAGACATACTGGGAACTCACATATCCCGTCACACCGCCGGATGAGATCTTATACCATCCTTCTGTCGAAGTATCCAGGATCTCGCAGGCACCGCCTTTCGGAAGTTTTCCGACAACCTCTCCGAAGCTCTCCGGCGTCTTTCTGACGTTCAGATATCCGGAAACCTCCGCGATACCGAGATTTGCATAGCTGTCCACGATACTCTGAACCGTCTTTTCGAATTCTTTTGATTCGATCTCCTCGGCGGAAAGCGTTGTCTCGAGAACGATATTTTTCTCTTCTCCGCTCTCGGATACCGCCTCGGTCGTCTCCAAAGAAGCCGCTGCCGTCTCGACCTTCATGCCGCCAAACGTGTCTTTATGGTTTTTGATCATGGTTCCCGCGACTGCGACAACTGCAACGATCGCAACAGCCGTACCGCCTGCTGCCAGGATCTTCATATACGGCATCGCCGCTTTTTTCTTCTTGATCTCGCGAAGTCTCAGGATATTGTCGCGCTGGCTCGCCTGATGATCCTTCTTCGGGCGTTCAGGCTGTCTGCTTCTGTGAGTTTCTGAACTTCGTTCCGAACGTGTCCTATGTACCGGCTCATGCTCTGCTTCAGCAGTTTCTGCCTGATCCGCTCCCAGAGTCTCAGATTTTTCATTCTCCGGCTCCGTTTCCTGTCCCTGCGCTGCAGTATCATCCGGCTGCTGATCCGCTTCCTGTGGTACAGACTCCGTCTGCATCTGAGGAGACTGTTCCGCCGTATTGCCGCCTGACGGCTGCTCCGCGTTCTGCCCGACAGTTTCATCTGCCGGAACTTCCGTAATCTGATCCTCCTGCGCTGCGTTCTCCACGCTCACCGGATCTTCCTTTTCTGTTTCTTCCATCATTTCTCTGTCTGACATGTATGTTCTCCATCATCCGCCCCATGGACGGTTTTCATATCTTTTCGTAACGGCTTCATCCTTTTACCGTCACATCATTTACCTCTTTTTTACTCTACCCGTAATTGTAACAATCCCGGCGGAGCCTGTCAAATTTTTTCCACCGGGATTTATAATAATTTTATTTCAATTTTCTTAAAAATCTGGATTTTCTGCCGGAATTCGCCTATTTTTAATTCTTACCCAGCGTCTGGAAATGTTCCATGCCGCCGTAGAGAGACTTGATCCGCTCAAACTCCTCCCGGTCAAGAAACTCAAGTTTTCCTTTTCCGAACGCCTTCGCCGCCTCGATCATGAAGCGCGCCGCGTCGTCAAGGTCCTCCATGTGCATAGATCCTGTTGCGCATCCGGCAACAATGGTCTCGGTAGTGATCGCCACGCCCACCACCGGCGCTTTGGTGGCTGTCGCAGGCTGCAGGATGCTGTTCAGGTGGAAGATCCCGTTTCCATACGGCGTGATGTCCTGCTGCGTCAGCGCAAATACGTAGGGCAGCTTTCCGGTCGTCATCTGCATGACATCGAGAAGATCTTCGCTGACCCTCAGGATATATCCCTGACATACGGTCGGGGAGATCGCAAAACCGCGGTGATTGATGATCCGGTTGCCCTTTGTGGTATCCACGACGAGGACTGCATCCAGGTCATCCGTCACCTCCTCCTTATTTACCTGCCATGTCTCCACCGGGGAGTTCATAAACGGCACCGGTTCATGTGGAACCGTCGGTGCATCCGGGCAGACATGCGTGGAGACGAAAACGTCCCCCTCAAGGAAATCGCCTTTTGTCTGCATTCTCAGAAGTTTTGCAGCTACTGCGAGTGCTGTCAGTGCACCGTCGCCGTCCGAGACAAATCCTGTCTGGTCAGGTCTCGCGCCAAGTCCTCCGAGACGTCCGAGGATCCCGATCGTTCCCGCACTTCCGCCTTTCGACTTTCCGTTCTTCCCGGGGATCAGGATCCGCACCATGTCCGTGTGACCGTTCGGTCCCGCCAATGGATATGTCTCCGCCTGGCACATCGGGTTGATGGCTTTCAGATACTCTACCACTTCGCTGCCGGACGCTGACGCACTGTCCAGAATATCAAACAATTCGATCAATTCTTTATAAAGCATAAAACATCCTCCTTTTCCTGGTCTTATTTCCATTATTTAAAATAGCCCTGTTCCTCATAGTACCGCCGAGCCCCGTCATGAAGCGGGACCGGGAGATCCAGTGCACGGAATTCTTTGTCATCCATTGCCCGCATGAAATCCTGTCCGGCTGTATACACAGGTCCGTTGACCTCCAGCGCCCAGGCGATCTCATGGGCAAGTTTCTCGTCCATGTCCGCAGAGACACAGACCAGGACTTTCTCGCAAAATGTCGTGATCTCCTCATCCTGGTTTTCGTAGGTTTCCGCCGGGATCGTGATCTTACTGTACTCCGGGTGTCCGGCCAGGATCGCATCCAGCTCTTCGTCCGTATAGGATAAAAAGCGGATCCTGTTCTCCGATGCCAGATCCTTATAAGCTGAAACCGGACTCTCCGTGAACGCATGGATCCCGTCCGCCCACTGGTCGCGGATCCCGTCGGCTCCCCCTTTGATCCCGTAGTACCAGATCTCGGAATTTTCCTCATTGATCCCCAGAACGTCAAACACTTCCCCGGACACTTTTGCAGTCTCAGAACCTTCATTTCCGGCCGCGAGCGGATGTCCCTTTAACTCCTGTACCTCAGAAAGTCCCCGTTCTTTCAGGGATGCCCAGGTGGAGACGATCGGGTAACAGGCCGCGATCGCGCGGAGTTTTTCCTTCTTTTCGCCTTCGCACGCTCCGGTTCCCGTGTATGCCTCCAGAGCCGCCCCCGCCGGAACGATCACCAGATCATACGTCCCGTCAAACAGATGATCCATACTCACATAGGCGCCTTTCGACGGCCATGTCTCCACATAGATCCCCGGAACTGTGTTGCTGATGGTCGCCGCCACGGCTTTTCCGGCCCGGTCCATCACGCTGTCCTCAGTGAAAGTCCCCATAATGAGTTTCCGTGTCTCCTGGCTATCAGACTCCTTATTCGAACATGCGGACAGCACGCAGGACGCAACAAGAAGAGCCGCCATTCCCGCGCACACCCGCTTCTTCCTGTTTTTCAGCATTTTCATCATGCGATATATCCGTCCACGCAGACAGCGCCATACGGGCGGATGCTCATGCGGTACGCACTTCCCGGTCCCATGGCCTTTTCGATATAGGTGATGTACTCGTCAGCCACACGGTTCGGCAGCATCGCCATGATAACGCCTGCGAATCCGCCTCCGTGAACACGGCATGCGCCGCAGCCTTTCTCCTTGATAAATAACTCCGTGAGAGCCAGCGCGGATGTGATCCCCTGCTCCTCAGAGCCCGGAACATAACAGTTCTGGAGCCATTTCCAGGAGGAATTTCCGGATTCCGTGATCAGATCCAGGAATTCGTCGAAGCGGTTCTCCTTTAAAGCCTTTACTTCTTTCTCCACGCGCTTGTTCTCCTCAAAGAAGTGGAGTGCACGTAAAAATGCGCGGTCGCCCGCCTCTTTTCTCACTTTTTCTGCGTTGTCGATCACTTCTTTTTCCGTGATGTCCGCGCAGAACTCTTTGCCGAACACGGCTGCCACGCGTTTCATCTCATTCGGGATTGAGGAATACTCTTCACTCAAGTCTGCATGTCCCTTTCCTGTCTGGACGATGATCAGACTGTGATCCTGCGCGCCGAAATCATAATCGATCTTCTCAACGGCCGGTTTTAACGGGTTCTTGAAGTCGATCGTGATCATGCCGCCAACCGCGCATGCCATCTGGTCGAGAAGTCCTGATCCCTTGTTCCAGTATTTGTTCTCCGCATATTTGCCGACATGGGCATATGTAACGACGTCCACTTTGCCGTCATTAAAGAATTCGTTGATCATGGAGCAGATCAGCATCTCATAGGATGCGGAGGAGCTGACCCCGGCGGAGCTGATCACGTTGCTCGTAATGTAGGCATCGAATCCGCCGATCTGATATCCCATCTCCTGGAAACCTGCCAGCATTCCTTTTGTCAGATCGATAGTCCCCGCCATCTTGTCGCTCGGCTTTAAGTTATTGATATTGATCGTGAATTTCTGGTTGTATGTCTCACTGATAATGTGGATCTCGTCGGTTCCGTTTGCTGCCGCACAGGCTACGCAGTCCAGATTGATACTTCCGGCCAGGACCTTTCCGTTGTTGTGGTCCGTATGGTTTCCACTGATCTCGGTACGGCCTGCGGAGGTAAACATGCTTACATTCTTCTCCCCAAACGCCTGTCCGAATTCCTCGAGAACATGCTCATAGCGCTTCTCATTCTCAGCGGCGCCGGTTCCGTACATCTCCTTAAAAAATCCGGACGCTTTCTCGCTCTGTAATGCTTTTTTTGCAGCTTCTCTATCCATAACCCCAATCTCCTTTTCGATCCGCTCTGCGGATATTTTGTTTACGCTAACAACGAGCCAAAGTTCGCGCTTGCGCGAGACCTTGGCGACTGTCGCGATAACAAATTCTTTTTTTCGCTTTTCTTCATGAAAAATTTTCTTTTTTACGGTATGTTCCAGTGAAATGCAGCAAAATCCGATTGAAAAGAAACTTTCTATTATTATATAATACTTCTTATATGTGTTGCAAGGAAAACTTTATCTTCGTCGTGATAAGCTTCCATATCTTTCAGGCGGTGAGCAAGCCGCTCACGCTGGTCCGACTCATGCGTCAGGCCTCACGCACATTCAACTTAAATGAACATGAATCAGAAAGGATTTTATATATGTTGCAAACCGACTGGGGCGGAAAACCGTACCACTCTCTCGACTATGAATTAAAGAAGCAATTTGGAAAAAAAATCTATAAGATCTCCTTAGACGGCGGCATGACATGCCCGAACCGCGACGGAACACTCGGCACAGGCGGCTGTATCTTCTGCAGCGCCGGAGGATCCGGGGATTTCGCGGAAAAACGCACCTCTTCCCTTAAGGAACAGATGGATCTCGCAAAAACCCGTGTTAGACGCAAGATATCCGGAAATGACAATTCCTACATCGCCTACTTCCAGTCTTACACGAACACATATGCTCCGCTCCCTTATCTGGAACAGCTTTTCACTGAGGCTGTCTCTTTCCCGGAGATCTGCGGTCTTTCCATCGGGACAAGACCGGACTGTCTGCCGGATGGGACGGTGAAATTATTGGCAGAATTAAACAGGAAAAAACCGGTATGGGTGGAGCTTGGACTGCAGACGATCCACGAGGATACAGCAAAACTCATCCGCCGGGGATATGAGCTTCCTGTCTTTGAGGATGCGTACCGCAGATTAAAAGCTGCGGGCCTCACCGTGATCGTCCATGTGATCCTCGGGCTCCCTGGAGAATCGAAAGAGCAGATGCTTAAAACCGTCCGATATCTCGGAGCTCTGCATGTGGACGGGATCAAGCTGCAGCTCCTTCACGTCTTAAAAGGCACTGATCTCGCAGCTCTCTACCGTTCCGGCGCTTTTCGCACGATGGAGCTGCCGGAATATCTGGAGCTCATCGGAGACTGTCTGAAAATCCTCCCGCCCGATACCGTGATCCACAGGATCAGCGGGGACGGACCGAAGTCTCTGCTCATTGCGCCGGAATGGAGTGGAAACAAGCGGCTTGTTTTGAATTCGATCGCGAAATATCTGAAGGAGCAGAAAATCTATCAGGGAATGGGGCTTTTGTAAGTGCAAAAAAGTCCGGTTTTCATGAGAGAAAATTTCTTTTTCCCACTGAAAACCAGACTTTTAATTTTTTTCAAAACGGTTGCTGCTTTCCTTCATTGTTCTGATCCACAGTCAGTCATTTCATTACAAAGCATGTGATTCCCGTCTGTCATAGACACGCCCTTTGGTTTTATTGTTAATTTTATACCGCCGCGATAATTCCGCCGTCTCCCGCGTAGACCGTCGCAAGACCGGCCATCTCCGTCACGATGATCTCCTTGAATTTTGCAGTCTGCTCAAACTTTTCTTTCACATACTGCGCGCGCTCCGGTGCATTGCAGTGTGCGATCGTAAGGCGTTTATCTTCCGTTGTTCCTGCCTCTTTTACGACGATCTCCACCATTCTCTGAAGCGCTTTCTGAATACCGCGGGCCTGATCGAGCTTGATGATCACACCGTGATCTGCGCCCATGACCGGCTTGATATTTAACTTTGTTGCGAAGAATGCCTGAAGTCCTGTGAGACGTCCGTTCTTTCTCAGCGTATCGAGTGTCTCAAGAACGAAATATGTCTTCTGTCTGTCGCGGTATTCCAGTGCTTTCTTCACGATCTCATCAAACGGGAGCTCCTGCTCACACAGTTCCTGGATATAAAGCGCAAGATTTACCTCTCCCGTGGAAGCCGACTCAGAATCGATCACCGCGATATTCTTCTTTCCAGTTCCGAACTCTTCCTCATAGAGATTCTTCGCAAGAACCGCACTGTTGTAGCATCCGCTTAAGTGGGAAGAGATCGCGATAATAAAGACATTCTCCTCCTCACAGCAAAGAGCATCCTTAAATGTCTCCGGAGACGGGCAAGCGGTCTTCGGGCATTCCGGGCTCTCCTTTACGATCTGAAGAAAACGCTTCTGGTCAAAATTCTCATCATCGATAAACTGGTGATCTTCCACCATCAGCGTAAACGGGATCAATGTAAAATGCGGATCTTTTCTCTGCTCTTCTGTAAGATCCATACAGCTGTCCCCGATAATTCTATAATTCATACTGCTTCCTCCAGCTCTATTTCCTATCACGGCTCTGATATATTTTTATTTGTTCCCCGTGATGTAGTATTCAATACCATATATTATAGAGTGGCTTTTATAGAAAGTCAATAGGATGACAGTATTTTGCCGACGCTTCGTATTCTGAATTGGCAAAATCTGCAGCCGCAGCGGTATCATACGGAATTTTCAGTTCAGAAACTTTCTGCCATATACAACAACGGTTTCCAGGTAACAAGTGAAAACACGCTTCGCGAGTTTCCCCTTGTTATCGCGACAGTCGCCAAGGTCTCGCGCAAGCGCGGACTTTGGCTCGTTGTTCGCGTAAAAAAATTCCCTGCCGGACAAACAGGTGTTATCATTTCTCTTGTCTGTCTGGCAGGGAGCATATCAACGTGTGTCCGCAAGTGTCAGGATCACTTTTTACACATCTTTTCTCGATCCGATCATTCCCATCTTCTTCAGATAGGGAGCGACCGTTATTTCATCTCTGCGAAAATCTCCCGCCCGGGATAAACAGCGTTCGGATATGCGCAGTGATTCCAGTCATACTTCCCTGCAAAACCTCTTTCATGGATCAGAAGTCAACTTCTGTTCCATAATAAGTGCAGGTAAGCAGTTTCGCCATCGCCTCCGGATCGATCGGTCTCGGGTTGGAGCCGGTACATGCATCACCGACGGCAAGTTCTGCGATATGATCTACCTTCTCCTTGAACTCATCCTCATTGATGCCGAATTCTTTTAATGTCTTCGGAATATTCAACTTCTCGTTGAATTCATTGATCTTAGCACAGAGACTGTTGATCAGTGCCTGTCTGGATCTTCCTTCCAATCCCATTCTTCTCGCGATCTCCGCGTAACGATCAGCCGCAACCGTATCTTTCGCATTATACTGAATCACATACGGAAGATAGATCGCATTTGCACATCCGTGCGGGATATGTCCGGTGGAGAAAGCAGCACCTGTCTTGTGAGCCATGGAATGCACGATTCCTAAAAGTGCGTTGGAGAATGCCATTCCCGCGAGACACTGTGCGTAGTGCATCTCTTCTCTCGCATGCTTATTTCCGTTGTAGGATGCCGGCAGATATTCAAGAACCATCTCGATCGCCTGGAGTGCCAGCGGATCTGTAAACGGTCCGTTCAATGTGGAGACATAGGCCTCGATCGCATGTGTCAGGGCATCCATACCGGTATATGCAACCTGTTTGACCGGAAGTCCCATAACGAGATCCGGGTCCACGATCGCAACATCCGGAGTAATATTAAAGTCGGCAAGCGGATATTTCACGCCTGTCTGATAATTCGTGATAACGGAGAACGCAGTCACCTCTGTGGCTGTACCGGAAGTAGACGGGATCGCAGCGAATTTCGCTTTCTGTCTCAGTTCCGGGAAGCTGAACGGAGTGATCAGATCTTCGAATGTTGTTTCCGGATACTCATAGAAGGCCCACATCGCCTTCGCCGCGTCGATCGGGGAACCACCGCCCATCGATACGATCCAGTCCGGTTCGAACTTGCGCATTGCTTCCGCGCCTCTCATAACTGTCTCTACGGACGGATCCGGCTCAACCCCCTCAAAAACCTCGACTTCCATTCCGCCTTCTTTTAAATAATTAACCGCCTTGTCAAGAAATCCCTGGCGCTTCATGGAACCACCGCCGACAACAAGGAATGCTTTTTTGCCCTTCAGATTCTTTAACTCTTCCAGACATCCTTTTCCGTGATAAATATCTCTCGGTAATGTAAATCTTGCCATATGTTCCGTTCTCCTTTCACAAAGCTGTCCTTTCAGACATTGATGCAGTGTTTATATCGCATATTGAGCGAAAAAGATCTGGCGAATATCCTGCCTGGTTTCCTTTTTCCCTTTGAGAGTATTATATCATTGTTAAATAATTAACGCAAGTGATTCCCGGTTTATATTCTGATATTTTTATGTGTTTTAGCTTTACTTTCTATATAAAGCAGTCTGTTCTTTTTTCAGTCTTATAATTGCTTGTCAGTTTTTTTCATTCCACAGCAACTTGACTGATCGTATTTTCCTAACTGTACTCTCTCATATGCCTTGCATAACTCAGCAGACCGATCATTTGTTCAGATTCGGGGCTCACAGGCATTTTCTCCTTTTTACACTCGCGAGATTTCATAAATATCTTCCATCGGGATCTTGTCTCCCTCTTCCAGGATCAGCAGCTGCTCCGCCTCGTCCACTCTTTTTATATGCCCCGAGGCTGTCACATATGCACCGCCATCCTTTTTTTCATCGGGGACGAAGAAGGTCACCGTAATTTCAGGGTGAATCTCCTTCTCTTCCAATATCAGCCGTATTTTCTCATCCAGCTTCTCTTTTTCATATTCATCCAGCTCGATCCGCTTTTCCGTGATCCGTTCCGTCTCCCTCAGGACCGCCCCGAAACCGGTGAGTGCCGCAAATGGAGCAAACTGGGCTGCCCGGTCCCCGATCGGCATCCGGGGATGCCTTGACCTTGTCGGATATGGAAGATCAATGATATCTCTGTATGTCTCCCACGCACTCATGCCTTGTGACCTCCGATCTGGCTGTTTCTGGTTACCGCTGTCGCTCCCTCTTCCAGGTTCATTCCCTTTAGGATCGCGTTTTTTCCGAACTTTTTCTTGATCTCCAGAACCGCCTGCTGCATCCGTTTTTCCCGTGCCAGATCTTCCGCTTCCTTCTTTTTCTGTTCCAGCTGCGCTCCGTAATCAGTAAAGAGATCCAACTGTTCGTATGTTTCCTTCTTTTGCTCCGCTCCCTCACAGGCAACATGGTTTGCAGAGAGCGCGATCCGCCGCACCAGAAGTTTCGGATTCATGATCTCATCGTAAAGAGACATCACTGCGTCCGTGATCCGCTTTGTGGAAGAAGTATGTCCGCCAAGATTTTTAGAACCATGGGCATGTTTCGGGATTCTTCTCCCGTAACGGTCGGTAACAATCTCACCGCCATAATTTCCCTTTCGTTTCGGATCTGTCAGGTTCTCGATATCGTACCCCACCGTCAGGACCACCTGATCCGTCGTCAGTTTCTTATCCACAAGATCCAGCGCCAGAAGGTCTGCCATCTCCCGGACAACAAGTTTCGCTTTTTCAACGGTATAAGGGCAGGCGAGAACCTGTCCCGATCCGACACTGTGATTTTCCGGTTTATATGCCTTAACGTCCGCGATCGTACACGGTTCATATCCCCAGGCGTGATCGATCAGAAGTTCCGCATTGATTCCGAACAGCCGGTACAGAAGATCTTCATTATAATAATCCCCGTCACTTCCGAGTGAACACCTTGCGATATCCCCCATCGTATAAATTCCCCGCTCTTCCAGCTTTTTCGCATACCCACGTCCCACGCGCCAGAAATCCGTCAGCGGGCGGTGATCCCACAGATTTCTTCTGTAGCTCATCTCGTCCAGTTCTGCGATCCGGACTCCGTCCGCATCCGGCTCGATATGCTTCGCCATGATATCCATAGCGATCTTGCAGAGGTAAAGATTTGTTCCGATCCCGGCTGTCGCCATGATCTTTGTCTGTTTCTGAATTTCACGGATCATTTGGACTGTCAATTCGTGGGCCGTCGCATGATACGTTTCCAGATACGAAGTCAGGTCGATAAACACCTCATCGATCGAGTACGAATGAATATCTTCCGGAGCTATATATTTTAAATAGATCTGGTAGATCATCGAACTGATTTTCATGTAGTGCGCCATCCGCGGCGGCGCGGCGATAAAATCCAGGGCGAGATCCGGTCTTGCTGCCAGTTCATTCGCCTCGCAGGAACTTCCCGTAAATTTTCCTCCGGGAGCGTATTTCTTTCTCTCCCGGTTCACCTCCGACACTCTCTGCTCCACCTCAAAAAGGCGGGCACGCCCGGGAATCCCATACGCTTTCAGGGAAGGTGACACCGCAAGACAGATTGTTTTCGAAGTCCGGCTCCGATCTGCAACGACAAGATTTGTCGTCATTGGGTCCAGATTTCTGTCTACAACCTCGACGGAGGCGTAGAATGATTTCAGATCGATTGCAGCGTAGATCCTGTTTTCTCTGCCTGTCGTATCTGCCATTGCTATTCTCCCCTCCCATTGTTTTTTCTACAATCTTATTCAGAGTTTCTGCGCATTCCTGTTATTTTAAGCCACCAAACTCTTCGTAGAAGTATTCCTCTCCGTCTTCTTTTATTTTGCACTCACAGGAAGAAGGACCCGCAAAAAATCCCTGTGCGGCCGCGCCGGATCCGCCTCAAATACCTGGATCCGCCCATTATCAGGTCCACGGTCTTTAAACGCAGGAAACATAAATCCGCAGACCGGCATTCCAGGCTCATAATCCCCTCTCACCGGACATACCGCACAGATCAGGAAACGGTAAACTTCCTCCGATTCCCATAGACTCTCCTTATCCTTTGCCTTTCTCGGCACATCATAGTTCCCATGAAAGAAATATACCGCATAATCCCCGGACGCCTGATACTTTTCCCCAAACATCTCATAAAAAATATCCAGCAGTGCATCATTCTTTAACTCACACTCCCGAAGCGCACAGAGCAGCTGCCATACACTCCCCGGCTTCTTCTCCTCCGGGTCAAAAACATACTCCTTTAACGCAACATTCGTCTCAGAAAACGGGATCACCTTCGCGATATCAAGGTTCTTTTGCTGATCCGGCAGGGAAAGCTGACGGAAATTTTTATTAAAGGTCCCGTCCACAAATCCATCTTTATCCAGATACGCACCGGCGATCCGGTCAAAGCAGTTTCTTTTTAACGTCATTCTCCTCGTAAGTTCCAGCATGTCATCACGGTTGATCGTACCCATATATTTTCTCCGCCCTCTCTTTTTTCCATTCCTGTTTTCTGTTATTCCTGTATTCCGAAATTTTTATTCCGACTTATTTCTCTCCTGATCGATACTCCTATTATATAATCAGAACATATGTTCGTCAAGCTTTTCTATGTTTTTTCTTCTCTGCCCATAAAGTTCTCTGGTCACAATAGCTTAAGCACGGAAAACGCAAAAAGATCCGCCAGCGGGGATCATTGTTATGATTCGCTGTCGGATCTTCCTTTGTCTTACCATCTCTTAGATCGTGTGAATTCTCACATACTCCCAGGTATATGTGCCGCTCTTTCCTTCATCTTCCAGGATAAACGGTGTCACTTCCTGATATCCTTCGTCTTCCATCATATTCGCTGCCTCAAGACATGACTCCAGATTATTCTCAAAATCTACGGAGATATACGGATTCTGGTCACAATCGGCCTTTCCGTCCTGATCTAAATGCGCAATTGCATACTGCATATTGATAACTTCCTTTCTTCAATATTATTTTCTGAACTGGTGTGATTATACCATATTGCCGCGACATTATCAAGTTAAAATCAGTAATAATTATCATTATTATCAATTATGGCAATCCACTTGCAGCCTGCGGAATATCACCTCTCTCCGCTTCGCTCAAAGATCAAATGTGTTCTTGTAAGTGATACCATTCCAACACTTCCATCAGATTTTCCCGCCGTACACGTTCACCACCGCAGAGCATCATATCCAACATATCGTCTTCCTCCGCTGTGCAGTCCTTCTTACCCGCAAGTGCTTTCCCCGCAGTCCGTATCATGAGCTCCATCATCATGCGGTACATCCCATGAAGCTTATTCACATCAAAATTTCCCTGTATGGTAAAAAGCGGGCACTCCCCTGGAATGCAGTTCTTTTTCCGGACAGCATCCGTCTGCGTTCCCGTACGTCCCATTCCGACGGCACAGACAGCCTGCACCTGATAATGCCTGACAGCCGCTGAATATCCTTTTATGGTACCTGCCATGATCCAGCCCAGGCAGATCACGTCTGCACCTGGTCGGATCTTTTTTTGTGCCTCTTTCATTGAATATGCAGGAAGTCCTGTTCCCTGCGCCAGGATCTTGGCATATTGCTCTGCACTGCCGGTATTCGTAGTATAAATGATCGCCTCCATATGATTCTCCTCCAACAAATAAAAACATGCTTCGCGAGTTTCCCCTTCTTATCGCGACAACCGCCAAGGTCTCGCGCAAGCGCGGACTTTGTCTCGTTGTTCGCGTAAAAAAAGACACAATGCGGGATCGATTTCTCGATCAGCACTGCGTCTTAGCGTCTGGCTCTTTCTCTTGTTCCAATTGGGCTACCACTTCTTCCATGTGGTGGGGCATAATATTTTGTCAGCTTATACTGAACCGGATCACACATCAGGTCTCACTTGCGCTCAACCTGAACCTGGATCATATAATTTTTTGCATCGATCAATGTTTCGCTTTTACATTTCGGGCAGAACAACGGAAACGCCCTGAGTTCCGTCTCCCAAAGCAGCTGCAGACGTGTTTTTGCCCCACACACCGGACATCGGATCCAGAATCTTTCCCGCCCTGTATATTCTGTCATTTTACATCCATCCTCTCTGCTTCCATCCGCCTGATAAAACGGTCGATATGTTCGCTCAGCAATCCGGAAACTGCACTTTTTTCCTCTGCGCCGTCATAAACGCTGTAGAGCAGAAACATCGGACCATAAAACTCCAGGGCAAGCTGCATGGCAGACGCATCGCTGTCCGTCATCTTCCGAAACACCGCCGCCATATACTCCGCTGGCCCGGTCGCCAGATAATCATGATACAGCTTTTCAAGTTTCGGATCGCGATACTGTTCCAGCGTCAGCATCTTCCTGAAATTAGACGCGAACGGTTCCTCCGTCCAGTGGGCAAACTGCGCCATGCTATATGAACGGATCATCCCGATCGGCGTGTGAAGATACGCCTCCGCGAAACCATCCGGCTCCGTCTCCGGCATCTCGTACTCTTCCGCCCGCTCATAATCCATCTGATTCATCCGCTCCACGATCCTGTCCAGGATCTCCTGTTTTCCCGTGTAGTGCTTATACAAAGCTCCCTTTGTAATTCCCAGCTGCTTTGCGATATCATTCATGGAAGTCCCCGAATATCCGCTCTGCGCGAACAGCTCAAGGGCAGCCTCCAAAATTCGTTCTTTCGTCTCTCCAGCCATGACCCGACTCCTTGTTTTTTGTAACCGTTCGGTTACTTTGTATTATAGTAACCAATCGGTTACTTGTCAAGAGGTTTTCATTTTATTTTTCACTCCCCTCAAACTGCAGCAGCGATAGTGCTTTCTTTGTGCGAAAACAAATTTGGCTCTGGAAATAGATTCCGAAATATCGCATTTTATTTATTCTTTTATTTCGAGCTTTCCATGACCCGGTATTGTCATACTTATGAGATTATTATATCATTATGGAAGATCCTGATATGAAAATCAATGAAAACGTTTATTTATATATGCGTAGAAAGGAAAACAAAACATGGACATGAAACGTAGAAGAGACATGCAGATCGCGTACATCGCAGATCAGAGTGTCATGGAGGAAATGGCAAAATGCAGAAAGATCCTGCAAAAGCTTAACTTTGCAGACCGCTCCGATTTTGATGGGATTTCGGAGACAGTAAAAGAACTTTTAGGGAAATCCGAAAATGCCTGGATCAATCCGCCTTTTTACTGCGATTACGGCTCCCATATTGAAGTCGGGAAAAATTTTTATGCCAATTACAACTGTACGATCCTGGATGTCGCAAAAGTAAAAATCGGTGACAACTGCCAGATGGCTCCGAATGTTGCGATCTATACAGCCGGACATCCGATCCATCCGGATACCCGCAATTCCGGGTTCGAATACGGGAAAGAAGTTACCATCGGGGACAATGTCTGGCTGGGCGGAAATACCGTCGTGTGTCCAGGCGTCCACATCGGAAATAACGTTGTGATCGGCTCCGGAAGTGTTGTCACAAAAGATATTCCTGACTGGTCGATCGCTGCCGGCAATCCCTGTCGCGTCATTCGCAGGATCACCGAGACCGACAGAAGAAAACTGTTCCATGAGGAGGAGATCGATGAGGAAGCATGGGAGATGATATGTGCGCAGAACAAGTGAGCCTATGAAAAAGTCTGTAACAAGATCATGAAGGGCAGGAAGTTCAAAAGGAAATCCGGATGATCTATCATCCTCGTATCAAACCATACAGACTCACTCCGATCATAACCACTGCAAGTCCAACAAACACCGAATAAACCACCTTGCTTCCCCTGGATTCCGTATTTCTAATGCAAAACACAAGATAACAGATCCAGACAATATAAGCGACAAACAACAGGCCGCTCATATAAAAAAACATCGCCAAAAAGAACAGAGTATTAACCACCTTCATGCCATTCTCAGAAAAAAGGATCTCTTTTATTTTCCTCATAGTCCTCACCTCCATAAATTTTGCCGATGTATCCTCTCTTTACCAAAGTTTCATTCAATAATCGATAAAACCGCTCCAGTTCAAGATCCATCTATGATCAACCGTGTTCTGGACTTTCGACAGTTAAAATGTGCGTTGTTAGACTCATAAACAATAATCAAAGTGCTGTCATTAACTTTTGATCATTTATCTAATATCCCACTTCTATACTTAAAATTAAATGGGAAATAATATATCTCAGTCGTGTTTTTTCCTCCTATTGAGTTCCATATATAAATTTTGTATGTGAAACTGGAATAGACAATAGTCCCGCCATCCTCAAATACTTGTTTACTCCATGGAAAAAATAAAAACCAGGAAACAATAAGAGTTATTACTACCGTCCATAGTATACAATGTTTTTTCATTTTGTCCCCTCCATTTCCCTTTGATTTTGTGTACCAGTGTACAGGTTCTCCATTCATATCACGATCAAACAGCTTTTATGGTGATGCGTTTTTTCTTCTTTGCTCATCTATCAACCATACTATTTATGTATTGAATAATTACCGCGTAATCTCCTATTTTCCAGACCGAATGTTGAAATGGAAATTCATTATTCAAAATAATAATTAAACCTGAACTTTTTACAGTATAACGAACACTTCGCTTGCCAGAATAGTCAATATTATAACTTTGTTCTCCTGAACGTGATTGCGGAGTTATGTATATTTTCTTTGGGGTTATATCCTTTATTAATTGAGTAAGTCCGCTTCTTTCTTCTGTCAAAATCTGGTTGTGATAGATTCCTTTATAATCATACCATTCAATGGAAACGGTATCAGAATCATCAAGCCAATTTCCTTTTAAACTCATGTTATTCCAAAGCAAATAAACTATCAGTAGGCACAGAATAGATATTAATGCAATTATGCGTATCTTTTTAATCAGGATCATCTCCATTCTTTAAATGGTGAGTATCACGTTTTCAAGACTAGAAGTAACGACATAATGATTAGGATACTGCGAAAATGGTTCATCACCAGGCAGAAATATAATCTGCATAAACTAGCTCCTTGTAATATTACAAAAAGTAATTACTTTCTTTATTACTGTAATGTGATATGCCCTAACACCCATTCAATGTATTGATCATATTCTTTTTCTATATTAACCACGAGTAATTTATGATCTACTACCATTGCATAACAGTCCGACCAGTCATATTTTGATCCCGGGCAATAATATGTGGAATTCCCTCCAATATCTTTTTTCGTGAATATGTCCGGATTGCTTTTTATTACAGCGTTCAGTTGTTCTTCGCCATTGTCCGAATCATATGTTGCCAACTTTACCTGAAATCTATCGCTATCTATCTCACATTCATATGTTACTGCCGTATAGCTCTTTGCCACAGAAACAGTTTTATCTACTGCGCTGAACGATCCATTATCTAAATTGCTTTCCTTGTTAAAATTAAGCACAAAAATATCCATGCTGTTGTTTGCTGAAAAATCCTCTATAGAACCATACTCTGTGTTTACTATAGATTCTGTGATATTCTCATCTTCATCTCTTTGAAATATTTCAGATAACATCTGGGTATTGTGCGCTCCTACACCAGTTAATGTTAATCCCACTGCTAGAATGAAAATAAGAATAGATTCTGCTATGCACCATTTATCTTTCGATAAGACTGTTTTAAGTTCAGGATATGTTCGCTTTAAATGGTATAGGCGAAAAATACCGGCTATGAACCAGATCACCGCAACCCCAACAATACTATTGGATAAAAAATCACCTTTTATTATTTCTAATGAGAGTAAAATTTTTTTTATATACAGGCTCACCAAGATACAGCACATCCCAAAAAGAAAAACTCTCCATGTTTTTATTGATTTATCCATAATAGTGACCTCCTTATCCGGGGGCATTCATCTTAACGGGGCTTTGTTAATTATATTTTTCCTCTGTCTCATTCAGGGACCGATAAAACTGTTCCAGTTCAGAATCGATCGATTCATCCATGACATATTTTTGCCTGTTCACTGTGATGTTTTCCCCGCAAAAAATAATATCATATTGATATGTTTCCGTTGTTATAATGGCTCTTTTGCTCCAGCCAGATGAGTTGATGATTGAAAATACAGGTTTCTTTTTTCTTTCATTAAACAGACTCGTAAATTCTTCGATCTCCTGCCGGTCTGTTATTCTCTTTTTATAAGGTGGGGATACGAGTATGATCTCGGTGACTTTTTCTGCGTTTAAATCATCAAGCTTAGTTATTTTTCCAACAAAAACTACTATGCCTATGATGATCAGAACAAAAATGATATATCTTATTTTAATTTTCTTCTTGCTCATACTGCCTCCCCTCCGGGTGACTGAATAAACATACGGCTGTCAGGAAACCAACTATCGAAAATATATATACATGTTTGGGATATATCGTAAAAAAGGCATACTCGAATGTTGTGCCAAGCGAATATGGCACAAATGGATGAAATTGATGCACGATCATCGCTCCCGTTGCAAGTACATACACCCCTGCGACAGCAGTAATTAAAACTATCAGCATTCTCTGCACTTTCTTATCAAGAACAATTTTACTTTTTACGAGGATAAAATAACTTAGGAAATATCCTCCCATAAAATAAGCAATAGGATAAAAATAGAACCACCAGAATAAGATTTTCTTATAGGTAAAATTAGTCCGCACATCCTCGCGGACCTGATTGTAAAACAGTAAAAGGAACAGATCAACAGCAAATATTGCCAACATAATTTTTTCGCGTCTTTTCATTGATATCCTCCTCTCCGGGGGGCAGTCCACTTTGCGCTTTTCTCTTATTTAAATTATATTTCAATTGCTGTTTTTTTCAATATACCTCCGTATATCTTCATAATTTGTAATATATTATTTATATTTTAGTTAATTATCTGTAATTTTATGTTCTATATGCAACATCACTGCCCATTTTCCGATTCACCGATACCTTTCCTTTCAATCTCTTCAAGCACCCACTCCGCCATATCACGAACCTCACGATATTCATCCTGACATACTTTTTTAATAACCGGAAGGTATTTCGGATCATAGTTATTTAACATCGCGTTCAGCGCATTCGTTTTATACCGCCACTCTTTCCCCTGCGGAATATACCAGAGTTTGGGCTGCACGACGGATCGCAGCCAGCTGTATTCCGCCAAAACGATCTCTGTATCCGTAAAATGGCTGCTCCACGCTTCGAGTTCTGGGAATTCTTCTGTATCTTTCCATGCTTTTCTATTATGGGGCCATGCATCCTAGCAGGCATCGCAGCCGTAGATCCATTTTTCGAATTTGTTCTGCAGCGGTTCCGTCCTTAGATCCCAGCCATCCCATGTTGTCAGGCAGGAAACGCAGGTGTTTCTGCACATCATGTACGGCGCTTCCAATGATTCTGTCGGACAGGATCGTATGCACAGGTTACATTTCTCAGCGCATGGTCTGATCTGATTCTCCACAATGTACTGAGGCGGCTCATCAATTAAAAAAGCCTCCAGATACTGATAAGACCCTTTCTCGGTATAAAAGAAATTGTTTTTTCGTATGATTCCAATTCCCGCCTTCATTCCTGCCCACCGCAGAGCTGTAATTCCAAAGTCTCTGTCAGTCGCCACCTGAAGACCGCAGTCTGCAAGGTATTTTTCAAATGCCACGCTTGTCTTATAACCTTCTGAATCTGTATGTCTTCTTCCGTCTGTCAGATAATATTTTGCAACACGGCCTTTCATTCTTTGTCCCCACCTAATTTCTTTTCCTTCCAACTGAGTTTGCCACCGGCAGTTTCCGGTGACAATAGCAGTAAAAAAGTGCGTACTCACCTCATAAGCTGCTTTACCAGTTCTTTTTTTCTTTGCTGCTGTCATGCTGCGATTTGCGCTCCTCAACCATTTTTACAAACCACTCCACCATTGCCGGATCCTGATGTGAGAAAAAAGCACTTGTGGCAGTATCCATCTGTGAAATCTGGTTCATATCATTCTCATCAAGCGCAAAGTCAAATACATTAAAGTTTTCAATCATACGTTCTTTATGTACAGACTTCGGAATTACGATCACACCTCTTTGGATATGCCAGCGGAGCATTACCTGAGCTGTTGTTTTTCCATATTTCTGTCCAATCGCTTTCAGGACTTCATTCTCAAAAAGACCGTTTCTTCCTTCGCCAAATGGTGCCCACGCTTCCAGCCGGATATCATATTTGTCTGCCCATTCTTTTAATGTTTTCTGCTGGTTAAGGGGATGCGTTTCCATCTGATTTACCATCGGCTTAATATTTGTGAAGTTTGCAAATTCTACCATGCGGTCTGTATAATGGTTGGAGATACCGATTGCATGGAATTTTCCTTCTTTGTACAATTCTTCCAAAGCACGCCACGCGCCGTAAGTATCACCAAACGGCTGATGCAGCAGCAGCAGATCCAGATAATCTGTACGCAGTTTTTCCACAGATTCCAGCACAGATTTTTTACACTCTTCATATCTGAAATGTTCGATCCATACCTTGGAGGTTAAAAATATTTCTTTTCTGTCAATTTCTGACTTTTCAATAGCCTTCCCAACTTTCTCTTCATTAAAATAACTCTGGGCAGTATCAATGCTGCGATATCCCACTTCCAATGCATCCCGCACGCATCGTTCACACTCATCTTTCGTAACCTGATATATTCCATTTGTTCTCCCCCTGCCTGTTGATTCATTTTTTTCATCATGCTATAATCCTACCAGCCGGTAGCTGCTACCGGTCAAGGACTTTTTGAGATCCAAGCTGTTAAATTCAGCATTTTGAATTTAATTTTATGTTTTTAGGAGAATGTTATGTATTCCATGAAAGAGGCCTGCAAATTAACCGATATGACCTACGAAAATTTGAAATTTTATTGCAACGAAGGACTTGTTCCCAATGTAAAAAGGGATAAAAGAAATTACCGGATGTTTGATAATCACGATATTAAATGGATCCAGAGTTTAAACTGCCTGAAAAATTGCGGTATGAGCATTGCTGAAATGAAAGAGTATCTCGCACTTTGCCTTGAAGGAGAAAAGTCTATTCCAACGCGAAAAATTATTCTGCAAAATAAAAGAGAAGCTCTGCTTCAGTCTATCGAAAAATTGCAGCAGGCTGTCGCATTTATTGACTGGAAGCAGAGCTTCTATGATAAAGTCTTGTCTGGGGAAATGAAGTATTATAGTAATTTACTGCCTGAATTAAGAGAATAACCCCTCGCTTTCAGCTCAGTCAATTCCCAGCGCCGATGAGTCACCGGGCACAGGCGCGCCTGAATCCCGGGAGCTGGCTTCCTCTTGGCTCGCAGGAAAATGCGTTGGAAGACAGGGAACACTTGTCTGAGCGTCAGCGAGTTGTGTTCCCTGTTCTCCGTCCTTAGCATTTTTCTGCAAGCTTAGAGGAACCCTTCCGGAATCCCACTAAGCGTCTGCGCCCGGAGACTCATTGGCGCGTACCTCTTGCAAAAAATGTATAAAGAAAGCAAACTCGTTTCCTTAATATTGAAATCCCCCAAAAACAAAATCATTCAGAACCAGATCAAAATGCAGCGATATGTCCGGCTCCGATCACACGAAAAGACCGGATGAAATCATCTCTATTCATCCTCCAACATACATCCTTCCGGCGCATACATCCCAAACAGCCAGTCCTCCAGCGCATTCAGGTTATCATCGGAATGCTCGATCTCCCTCGCGTACCGCCAGGAGAGCTCCTCCACATCCTGCATGGACAGCTTCTTCCCGTTTTCCAGCCACCGGACGATCAGAAATTCCTGAATCCATCGGACTGAGAACAGAGCCAGTTCCAGCTTGGAGCAGACCATATCGTCATAGACTGCCCCGCAGAAATATGTATAGACAAAGAACATTAAAAGCTGTTCGCCCAGATTTTCCCACTCTTCTTTATGGCTGCTCAGCGACCCATACATCCGGTGAAATTCCTCACAGATCTTAAAATATTCCTCTTTGCTTCCCTGATACAGCCGCTTTTCCGCCTCGTCAAGCACCTGATCCCACTCCGGGCGCAGACGTTCCAGGCCATAAAGCACCTGAAGTTCTTCCTTCTGCCACTCCCACTGATGAAAAGATGCCGCATCCACGCCCTTTTCTGAGAGACTTTCCGATATAAACTCCCGCAAGGTTCCCTCCCTGTGATGGCGTTCGCATTCCTGAAGCAGATCATCGATCTCAAACTCTCTTCCTTCCTCCATACAGATCTGGTATCTCTCCGCCAGCTGCTCGCACGCTGCCATACGCAGTGTCAGCGGCAGATTTCGATCCTGTAAAACAGAGAAGAGAACATCTCTGGTGTCTTCCAGTCTCGAAAACATCATAAAATCAAACTCGTCAAAATCATCCTCCTCGTCCGTCTCCTCCTCAAGGAACCGGACCGGCTCCTTGCAGGAAAGAATGATCTTCGCCGCCTCAGGGCAGGAAAGGGACAGGGATAATTCCCTGAGTCCTTCAAATTCCTCCGTATGTCTCGGATAAAGGCGGCAGGTATCGCAGAGCGCGTCCGGTCCCAGTGCCTTATAGAGATCACACAGATTCTCATCATTCAAAAATGCGCACCGCCGTTCATTCTGACAGAAGCACTCCTCTTCCCAGTTGACCGACCCATGCAGGCGTTTTCCAAACTCCCCCTGCACATTTTTATACTTCTTAAGAGAATCCTCATCGATCATAATCTGCCATCCCGCACAGCAGGTATCCAGGCAGTCTCCGGCCGTACAGACAAATTTATCGTAAAAATGTGGTTTCAAATATCGCATCGTTTATTTTCCTTTCTGAATCACATAACTCTCCAACTGCAGCTTTTCTTCCGGCGCATATCTGCATCTGCCGTTAATGATATTCCCTGTAATAATCATCCGGATCTCCGTATTTTAAAACAGCTTCCTGCTGTTCTTCATCACTCAGACTCCTCATAAACAGCCAGTTTTCCTCATACATATAATGCGGATACCGAAATCTCGTTCTCACAAATGTATTCGTTACATACAGGGCAATGTGTTCATCATACTGTTCCACTTTCTGCTCAAATCCAAGACTGTAAAGAAACCAGTTCCATGCAAAAAACAGGAACAGAAAAACCGCCGCCACGATCACCGGTATCCTGATAATTCTTCTCATCCAGCCGTCGAATTTCTTTCTGTTCCACGCCAGCAAAAAAAATGTCCCCGCTGTCAGCACGATCTGCCAGAACACGCAGAGCCCAAGTGCAATGGCGATCGCCCTGTCAGGGATATAATACCAGCCATCACGCAGCCATTTTTCACCTGAAAAAAAGAGAATTGTGACCACACCAATCACACCTGCTGCAGCCAGCAGTATATAGAGCCATTTTTTCTGTATTTTCATGCCGCACCTCAACGCAATCTAAATTCTTCCGCTACCATAATATCATAAAAAACAAGTGTAATGCAAAATTTTCACATTTCTACACTACACCCGTCATTTCGTATGTTACTGTTCGCGCCTTGCGCAAACAGTAACTGTATATTTTGCTCACAGCTCAGAAGACGAAACCATACACGTGAACATCCAGCACTTCTCAACTACAGCGCCGTCCCTCTCTTCGGCACAAACATCCCGGACATGTCTGTCTGTTCCAGTTTCAAAAGCCCGATCTTCTTCTCAATTCCGCCCGCATACCCGGTAAGGCTCCCGTTTGTTCCGACCACCCGGTGGCATGGAACCAGGATCGAGATCGGATTGTGGCCGACCGCGCCTCCGACGGCCTGAGCGGACATGTGCTTTTTTCCTGTCATCTCAGCAATTTTTCTGCCGATTTCTCCGTAAGTCATCGTCTTCCCGTACGGGATCGTAAGCAGGAGCTTCCAGACCTCTTTCCGGAATTCTGATCCGTCCGGCGCCAGCGGTGGAAGAAACTCCGGATCTTTCCCTGCGAAATAAAGATCCAGCCACTCTCTCGTCCTCTTCAAGACAGGAGTTTCCTTCTCCTCTGTCCCGTTCTCTTTTAACCCGGAAGCAAAATATTTCTGCCCCTCAAACCAGACTCCCTTTAACGCTTCTTCATCCGCCGCCAGATAAAGGATTCCAAGCGGTGAATCATAGTGCGATACAAAAATCATATTCTGTTCCTCCTTAAATTTATCATATCCGCCAGCTATTTTGTGTCTTCTTTATCATGCTCTCTTTCCAAGCCACACAGCCACCCCGAAATGCACCAGGCAGACCGCTGCTCCCAATACAAACACCCACTCCGGACCGACAAACTTCCAGACAGCTCCTAAAAGCCCGGAGACCGTCACGGCCAGCACATGATCCACACTGAGTCCAAACGACAGGTTCTCCATCACGTCCGCCGGAGAGTCGCTGAGTTTTTTCATTAACATCACATGGACCGCGTTAAAATGATCTGCGATCATAATAAAAATATATGCCGTGAACGCAAAGATCTGCTCCACTCTTCCTGTAAACACACCGGACGTGATCCCGTGGACCGCCCAGGCCGCATACAGAAAGATCGCCCCGATCGTCACGCTCTCCAGAACAAGTCCCTTTTTCACACCATACCGGTCGAGAAATTTTCCGATCTGCGGAGCAATCATACTGCTGCCAAAATGCGCCGCGATTCCAAGAAGCGCCACCGTATCTGCCCCCATCGCAAGGAGCTCGATAATGATCCACGGTGCAAACACCAGACGCATCCGTTTCTGGAAACCATAAACTCCCGTAACGATATAATAAGGAATGTATTTCTTCTTAAGCGGCAGTCCTTTTTTCTTCTCATCATGCTTTCGCACATCAAGGGCCGGAGCCTCTCTTCTCAGTCTCCACAGGAAGAATAACGCCGCCGCAACGACTACAAGTGACACGCAGAACGACGGAACGATCGATCTGTCCGCCCGGAACCAGAACGCCCCGTACCGGAACCCGATAAATACAAGCAATGATGCCGCCATGGACCCCATCGTCGCATATCCCCGGTATTTTCCGAGAAAGGTTCCCGTCTTCCCCTCATCCGCGAGATCCATCGCGATCGCATCCCGGACCGGCATGACAATATGATCCCCGAGAGAATAGGTAAACACAAACAGCTGCATTAAGAGATATCCCGGAGATAAAAGACCAAGGACAAACATTCCCACCGCGTACAGGCAGAAACTGATCATCGCTAACGTCAGATTTCCACATCCCGACAGCGCCGTGATCACAAACACTCCCACAACTCCCGGCAGCTCCCTCGGGATCTCCAAAAGCCCCCTCTGCACCGAGTCCACCTGATACACGCCCTTAAAATAGTTCGAGATAATACTGCCGCCAAATCCGTTCGCAAACGTAAACAGGACGAAAGCGATCAAAAACAGCCGTCTTGCCCTCTCCTTCTTCATCTGTTCCGCCATGTTCATTTCCTCCATCCAGACATCTCTTTTTTCTTCGAAAAAACGTTATCTAACCTCAATTATAATACATATCTTTCATATGAACAAGCGTTCTTTTCCACAGTAACAACTATATACATCATCCAGATCTATACTTAAATCTTCAATCCCCAGCGCAGGTCAGCCTCCGGAACCGGGTGCCTGATTTACAGGCCTGGCTTCCTCTTGGCTCGCAGGAAAATGCGTTGGAGGAAATGGGGCGCTTGTCTGAGCGAAGCGAGTTGCGTCCCATTCTCTCCGCCCTTAGCATTTTTCTGCAAGCATAGAGGAACCGCCTGGAAATCGACAGCACCAGGAGCCGGAAGCTGACCTGCGCGTACTTCCGCCAAGTTGACTCAACCTCTCTTTTCCTGACTCAAACCAACAAAAATACCGGAACAGCAGTCTCCCCGCCATCCCGGTATTTCTCAATTCCTATAAGATTTCCCCAAGGAACCTACTCCCCGAGGTCCACCATCACATCAGAAACCTCAACCTTCTGATCGATCAGTCCACTCTCAAACATCCAGTCAATGTTCTCCTGCCAGCACTCCTCCGTCTGTGTCAGGAACGGAACATCCTCCGTCTCCATAAGCGGCAGCAGAGTCTCACAGGATTTCTCCTCAACGCTCTGTGTCAGCGGGAAATTCTCCTCATTCTGGTTGTTCATGAGGATCGCGAGGCAGCCGTCCGGATCCTTCTTAAAGTCCTCAAAGCCCTTTGCAGATGCACGTAAAAAGCCCTTTAAGACCTCCGGCTCACTCTCGATCATCTCATTATTTGCGAGGAACACTTCCTCATAATAATTCGGAATGCCATATCCGTTTGCCATGAAATAATTGACATCAAAGCCCTCTTCCTCCAGCTGCGGAACCTCATGGTTCACAAGACAGCCGATAGTGGCATCCACGTTGCCGGTAGTCATAGAGCTCATCAGGTCAAATCCAACGTCGATCAGATTTACATCTGACGCATCCGCGCCCACATACTCCATCATGGTCTTCACAATAGACTCACTGAGAGCTGTTCCGCCGTATCCAACTGTCTTTCCGACAAGATCAGACGGGCTTGTAATATTCTTATCCTTTAAAGAAAGTACAATGCTCAACGGAGACTGCACGATCGCGCCGATGGACTTGATCTTCGTTCCCTGATTTGCAACCGCCTGGATCACATCCTGCTGATAATACATTCCGATCTCCGCCTTGCCGGCAGCGACAAGTGCCAGAGCATCATTCGCATTCGCCGGGAAGCGGACCTTCACATCAAGCCCCTCTTCCGCATAATATCCGCGCTCGATGGCGGTGTAGATAAAGGTGTGGATCGCGTTCGGATACCAGTCCAATACCACGTTGACCTCACGGAGATCCTTTTTCTCCTCAGAAGCAGCCGCTGTCTCTGCCGCGCTGCTGTTGTCCGCTGAAGCCGCTGCCGTCGTCTCCGCTGTCTTTGTCTCACTCTTACCGCATCCTGCAAGTACTGTCATACTGAAAGCCGCAGCCATCACCGCTGCAGCGATTCTCATTCCTTTTTTCATGTCATTTCCTTTCGTTATCAAAATAATTTGTCCTGCTCTTTCACTGGTCAGCCAGAATTTCATGTTGTGTTTTCTACTCATTTCTCCAGTGAATGATCCGTTTTTCAAGCAGTGTGACCACCCAGACAGCCGCCATCGCTGCCACCGATAACAATAAGATCGGTGCGAACACTCCGGCTCCATCAAGCTGTGTCATCATCCTCCTGCTGAAGTATCCAAGTCCGCTCTGAGCTCCCAGCCATTCACCGATGGCCGCTCCGATGATCGATAACGGAACCGCCATCTTGATCGCTGAGAAAAAACAGGGCAGGACAGCCGGAACCTTTAACTTCATAAAAATTTGGCGTTTATCCGCGCCAAAGGTAAACAAGAGCTCTTCCATCTCCGTCTTCACCGACTTAAATCCGTCGAATACCGTGATCGTGATCGGGAAAAACGTGATCAGTACCGTCACAAGCACCTTGCTCCAGATCGTATATCCGAACCAGAGCACAAAAAGCGGCGCCAGAGCTGTCGTCGGGATCGTCTGGGACGCGATGATAAGCGGATAAAGTGCCTTTTCCGCTGTCTCGCTGGCATCCATCAGAACGGCCAGACCAAGGCCAAGAATAATGGAGATCAGAAGTCCGATCCCCACCACCGACATCGTTGCCGGAAGGTGTGCCTTAAATAACGGACCTCTAAGCTCCCAGAGCCGTACCACCACCTGGGTCGGTGACGGCAGGATATACGCCGCGTCGATTCCCATAGCCGCCGCCTGCCAGAAGATCAGCAGAGCTGCCACCAGAATCGCCGCCGGAAGATTCGTACTCAGAAAATTATGGGTCTGTCCGTGCGAAGCCCCGGAAGGAACCCGCGCATGATCCTTCTTCATCTTCTTACTCATGACGTCTCCTTCCTCAGCATACCGATCAACTCCTCCTTCAGGGACAGTATCTCCGGTTTCCGAAGCTCGTCCCTGGATCTCGGATATTCTGCCGGAACATCAATGGACCGCAGATGGGTGATCGGTGATTCCTCTACAACCAGGATCCGGCTGGACAAAAAGACCGCTTCCTCCACATCGTGCGTGATAAAAAGGACTGTCTTTTTCTCCCTCTCCCACTGCTCTAAAAGCCATTCCCGCATGGAGATTCTTGTCAGGTAATCGAGGGCTGAAAATGGCTCATCGAGAAGCAGAAGGTCGGAACCCGTGAGCACCGTTCTCGCAAACGCCGCTCTCTGGCGCATGCCGCCGGAAAGCTCCTTCGGCATCTTGTCACCCCAGTCCTTAAGACCAACCGATTCCAGCGCCGCGTCCGCTTTCTCTCTCATCTCCGTTTTCGAATATCCGCCCCGGATCTCCATCGGCAGCAGGAGATTCTCCCTCACGGTCCGCCATGGAAATAAAAGATCCTGCTGCGGCATGTATCCACAGTAGTTTCTCTTCTTCTCAATGGACTCTCCGTCCACCAGGATCTCGCCGGAAGCCGGCAGAAGAAGCTTGTTCACAAGCCGGAAGATCGTACTCTTACCACAGCCGGAAGCGCCGATGACGGACACGAATTCCCCGTCCTGTACATCGAAGGAAAGGTGGTCAATGATAGAGAAATCTTCCACATCATATTGAAAGCTTACATTGTCAAATTTCAGCATCCTACTGCCTCATTTCCCATGCCATATCCCAGAATGCCGCCTCGTAGCGGGAGCATGCTGTAAAGATGTCCACGAGATGCTGTTTCCGCATTTCGGAATAGTCCTCCGTCAGGCGGTTCATCAGGTCTGCCAGCACCTCATTGTCCTCGTGGTAGGAATCGGACGCATATCCGCTGACCCATTCCCCATAGAACTCATGCTTATCTGCAGCCGGATACTCCGCAAGGATCTTCTTCGCGATAAACTCATAGCTCAACGCGCAGGAAAGGATCGCCGCCATGACCTCCGCCTCTCCTTCCTCGTAAGCGACACGAAGCATATAAGAGGTATAGGACAAATTATCAAGAGCGACCGGTGTCTGCTCCGCCTCCTCCTTCGCGATTCCAAGTCTCGTCATGTATGCGCGGTGGATATCCATCTCACCGTCCAGGATCGAATGGATATAACCCGCGAACAGGCGCATAGCGTCGAGGTTTTTCGCCTTCGCCGTGCCGATGGAAAATACCTTTGTATAGTCAAGAAGATACAGATAATCCTGTATCATATAATATTTAAATTTTTCATGATCCAGACTGCCGTCCGCGATTCCCTTTACAAAAGGCGTTTCGTTATAGCCGTCCCAGATCTCCTTTGTTGCCTCTAAAAGGCGTTCTGTCATCGTCATGCCTGTTCCTCCGCAAATCCTTTTCCGCGAAAATCAAATCCATGGTCCATCGGTCCGGATCCATGTCCGAGATCCAGCATGGCTGCCAGAGCTCCGGAGATGTAAGCCTTTGCGCGTTCCACCGCCGTATCGAGGTCATAACCCTTCGCCAGATTGGAGGCGATGGCGCTCGATAAGGTGCAGCCGGTTCCGTGGGTGTTCGGGTTGTCGATACGCTTACCGTTGAACCAGCGGCAGCTGCCGTCGCGGTATAACAGGTCGTTGGCATCATTCAACTGATGACCGCCCTTACAGAGGACCGCGCAGTGATAGGTCTCACTGATCTGTTTTGCCGCCGCGATCATGTCCTCGGCGGACTTTACTTCCATCCCCGATAAAACCTCTGTCTCCGGGATATTCGGGGTCAGGACCGCCGCCATCGGAAACAGGTATTCTTTTAATGTGCCGATGGCATCGTCGCTGATCAGCTTTGATCCGCTTGTCGCCACCATGACCGGGTCCACAACGATATTTTCTGCTTTGTGTTCATGAAGCTTCTTTGCGATGGACTTGATCAGTCCCGCAGAAGAAACCATTCCGATCTTTACCGCGTCCGGACGGATGTCCGTAAATACGCTGTCGATCTCCTGTTCCAGGAATTCCGGTGTTACCTCGAAAATCCCCTGGACGCCGGTCGTGTTCTGGGCCGTCAGTGCTGTGATCGCGCTCATTCCGTATACTCCGTTTGCGATCATCGTCTTTAAGTCGGCCTGGATGCCGGCGCCTCCGCTGGAATCGCTTCCAGCGATCGTTAATGCTGTCTTCATCATAAAAACTCCTTTCAGGCATCAATAACTTTTTATTAGGCGACGCAAGGTGGTGCCCCCAATGTGCCGCCGCGGAAATGTTTTCCGCTTGATCTATTCCAAAACCCAGAGGGAAAATTGCTGCTCTGTGAATTTAGAATTCATATTTTCAGGCAAGTAGTATTTTTCTTCTGGCTTATTGGCGTGTTTGAACATAATGTTTAAAAAATTATATTTTTTGAAATTATTGTAACTGTTCAGTAGGTCTGCGCACTTGCTCAGCTGACCGTAAGACAACATAGGATAGGAGGCAAAAATCCCATCAGCGAAGCTGATCTGGAATGGATTTTTGCGTGTAACTATGAAGGTACTGATTAGTTACAAATTGTTTAGATTTTACATCATATATCGACATATCATTGAAAACTCTTCTAAGTCTTATAAGATTTCTCTTACCGCCTCTTTCAGTTCCCTCGTCGCCTTCTCAATATCCTCTGCCGCGAAGATCGCGCTGACGACCGCAACGCCATCCACACCGGTTCCCTTGATGGGCTCCAGGCGGTTCTTATTGATCCCGCCGATGGCTACCACCGGAATATCCACCGCCTGACAGATCTCAGAGAGTACCTCCGGTGTCACCGCTGTGGCGTCCTTTTTTGTTCCTGTCGGATACATTGCTCCGACGCCGAGGTAATCTGCCCCGTGCTTTTTCGCAAGAAGCGCCTGTTCCACCGTCTTACAGGAAACACCGATGATCTTATCCGGTCCCAGCTTTTCTCTCACTTTTCCCGCTTCCATATCGCTCTGTCCCACATGAACGCCGTCCGCGTCCACCTTGAGGGCGATATCCACGTTGTCGTTAATCACAAAGGGAACATGATATTCGGCACAGAGCTTTTTGATCTTCTTCGCCTCTTCTAAAAACATCTCCTCATCCAGCTCTTTTTCCCTGAGCTGAACAAAGGTCGCGCCGCCCTTTAAAGCCTTTTCCACCTGGCTCTCCAGAGTCTCACCATTTAACCACGCGCGGTCCGTCACCGCGTAGAGCAGCATATCTTCCGGTCTGCAGTTCATATCTTCTACCTCCTACAATACATGAAACGCGCCTCGCACATTCCCGCTCCTCGCGCGGCCGCTTGCGACGATCTACATCTTCGCGCGAGTGCACAGCATTGGCACGTCAGTACCTTTTGTGTAACAGGGAATTCCCCGGAATTTCCTGTAATAACAAGTGAAAACACGCTTCGCGAGTTTCCCCTTGTTATCGCGACAGTCGCCAAGGTCTCGCGCAAGCGCGGACTTTGGCTCGTTGTTCGCGTAAAAAAAGGAGACACCCGCAGGTATCTCCACTTCTACTCTTTCTCTTCAGCAGCTTCCTACGTTGGCATGATCCAAATCAGGTATACGGGTCTTGGCGATGCAGCCAACTCTCAGCCTGATCCGTCAGGCTCCCCGGTCTGTTTATTTTCTTTTTTCTGACAAGATTTACTATATACTTTCTGTGCGGAAAAGTCAAGTTTGCACCTGGTTTCGTACATGATTTTAAGACTGCGGATTTTGCATGGATCCATCGATATTTTTCATGTATTCCGTGCAGCCTGCTTACAGCCTTGTGTTCCCCGCCCATCGCTTTTTCCCGGCGGACCTTTCATAAATTTCCTCTCTTGCCTTTTTCCATCTCCTGTGCTACAATCCAAATCGGTTAACGGAATGCAGCATGAGGGGGAGCGCCCTGGTGCTGCGGTCAATTCAATTATTTGATGACGAAGACCAGATTGCGAGGGAGCCCGTGTTCCGGGCTGAGAGGATCCCAGAAAGGATCGACCGTCCCATGCCGCGGATCCATGTCCGCGGCTTGTCAGCATTCTGCCTGAAAGTCATTTTTACGGCATGCTGCAGAAAGCATGCCTTTTTCTTTATCCGCCTGTCTCTTCCGGATTCATGGCAGCTGAACGCGTTCTATTTCTTATTCGGAACGATCACGCTCTCACAGTGTCCTGACCATTAGCGGATATTGAAACTATTTCACCGTATTTCCCGGTGTCCCATTCTTTCAGCAGAAAATATATTCTGCCCTGACGGGCTATGGAGGTATTATATTATGAGAAAATTTGTTGTACCGGCTCTCTCCCTGGCACTCTGCCTCGGACTCACTGCAGGATGTTCTTCCAAAACGGACGCACCGGCTGCTTCCACAGGGGAGACCACAGCTGCCGCTTCTGCGGAAAGCACTTCTGAAGCAGCCGCTTCCGCAGAGACAAAATCCATCGATTCTTTAAAGATCGCTTTCTCCCCGTACGCGGACGCAGATACGATCACGACAGCAACAGAGCCGTTAGAGAACCTTTTAAAAGAGACACTGCTTGAAAAAGGCTACGATGTCAAAGACATCGACATGACCGTCGGAACAAGCTACACTGCTGTCGGTGAGGCACTGAGCGCAGGAAGCGCTGATATCGGATTTATCTCCGGAGGAAACTATGTCCTGTTCTCCGATGACTGCGACGTTCTCCTGACGGCTCTCCGCTACGCCATCAATAAGGACTCCGAAGATCCGAAGGAATGGAACGACGGCACCATCGAGGAAAACACAGACAAAATGAGCACATATTACCGCTCCATCATTCTCGCAGGACCGAGTGAAAAAGGTCAGGAGCTCTTGGCAAAAGTCAACAACGGCGAGGAACTTACCTGGGATGACTTAAACAGCGCCACCTGGGCAGTCATGGGACCGACCTCCGCGTCCGGCTACATTTATCCGTCCTTATGGTTAAACGAGCGCTACGGAAAGACCATCGCTGACCTCGCAAATGCGGTCCAGTCCGATTCCTACACCACATCCCTCGCCCGCCTCGCCTCCGGACAGGCAGACCTCATGGTCTCCTACGGCCATATCCGCACAAAATATGCGCCGGACTGGAAAGAGAAATTCGGCGGCACTGATGATATGGTAAAGCAGACCGGCATCATCGGCGTCACAGAGGGAATCTACAACGATATGATCGCATACAGCAAAACTTCCGACCTTATGCAGGACGCTGACTTCCGTCAGGCTCTCGGTGATTCCTTCATCGAGATCGCAGGAACTGATGAAGGCAAAGACATCATCAAAGTCTTCAGTCAGGTCGGCTACGAGTGGGGCGATGACGCGAACTATGACGGGGAACGCGCCGCACAGGAAATGTTAAAGTCTATGAACTAAACAGATCCCAATTTTTTACTGATTCATTATTTGTAAGGCAGGTATCTTCATGGAAATCGTTCTTCAGAACATTGGAAAACAATTTAAAAACGGGACACGCGCCCTGGACCATGTAACCTTTACCATCCCTCAGGGCGAGTTCGTCTCCGTGATCGGTCCGTCCGGAGCTGGAAAAACCACCCTGTTCCGGATCTTAAACGGCATGGAGACGCCGGGGGACGGGGCTGTCCTTTTTGATGGCAGCGACATATCGTCCATGTCCGGAACCGCCAGGAAGAATGTAAAGAGATCCATCGGCACCATCTATCAGGATTTCTGTCTCGTGGAAAATTCCACCTGCCTTGCAAATGTGCTCACTGCCTGTCTGCCGGATATGGGATTTTTCCCCGCTGTGTTCGGAATCTACGGAAAAAAGCGCCGGGCAGAAGCACTGAAATTTCTTGACCGCGTGGGACTCTTGGAAAAATCAGAAGAACCGGTAAAAAATCTCTCCGGTGGTCAGAAACAGCGCGCCGCCATCGCGAGAGCCCTCATGCGTCATCCAAAAATCCTGCTGGCTGATGAGCCCGCCGCCTCCTTGGATCCGGTCACCGGGCGGCAGATCCTGACACTTTTAAAGGAGATTCAGGAAAAGGATGGCGTCACGATTCTTATGAACAGCCATAACCTTGAATTTTCTCAGGAGTTTTCCGACCGGATCATCGGGCTGAAGGACGGAAATGTGGTTTTTGATGGAACGCCATCGGAAATGAATGAGGAAATCTTGAGAAGCATTTATCTCAGTCTCGAAGACGCCCACCTATCTTAGGTGATGAATAATAGAACTCTGCTATTTACGCATTTATCCGTCCCAACGGATCCTTGCAGAGAAGCATTTCAGAGGAGGAAGCAATCCATGTACAGAAATCGAAAAAAATATATAAAACCTGCCGGCTGGATCCTCTTCCTTCTCTGCTTTTACGCCGCCGCGTCCTTCACCGGATGTGATCCGGCTCTTTTTATTTCAAGGAGCTCCCATCTTTCAGATCTGGCAGCCGACATGATGCGGCCGGATCTCTCCTTTTTTCCGAAGGTCCTGCTGCCTCTCTTTTACACAGTCCAGATGTCCGTTACTGGTACCGTGACAGGATCCGCTCTGGCACTGATCGTTTCCCCTTTCGGCGCTGTGTCCCTGCAGTTTCCGTCCTGGGCAAGGCGTTTGCTGCGTCTCCTGATCCAGATACTCCGGTCTTTTCCGGCGCTGATCCTGGCGCTCGCCGCGACCTTTCTCTTCGGACTCGGAACCTTTGCGGGAACCTTCGCCATCACGCTCTACACCTTTGCGATCATGACTAAGCTCACCTACGAGGATGCGGAGCATACGGACACAGCCCCCTATCAGGCCCTTATCTCTATGGGCTGCGCCCGTTTTCCGGCATTTATCCATGCCGTCCTGCCGGAGATTTTGCCCGCGTTTCTGACAAACGCCCTGTACCTCTTTGAGACGAATGTGCGGCACAGCTCTATCCTCGGATACGTAGGGGCAGGCGGGATCGGCCTGATCTTAAATGAAAAGATCTCCTGGCGGGAATTCCACAAAGTCGGAACGATCCTGCTGCTGCTCTTTCTCACCGTCTGTGTCATCGAGTACGCAAACCGGTATTTTACAGCTGTGATCCACAGCGGACAGATCGCAGAACTTTTTTCAGGCAGCAAAGCCTTGTCTAAAAAAGCCTGTGTCTCTGGACGGATGATCCTTTTCGGTTTCGCTACCCTCTTCCTCTTCTGCCTCGCGGCTCAGACCCCGCCGGATTTTTCAAGGACAAGTGCCGCGGCGTTAAAAAGTATGGCAGCCGGACTCACGCATCCGGACTGGACCTTCTTTTTCTCCACAGAGAAAGACGGGCTCGGCTACCTTCTCCTTGAGACCATCTGCATCGCTATCGTCGGAACATCCATCGGTGCTTTCCTTTCCGCACCTCTTGCCTTTCTCAACACACGACGCTTTGTCCCGGCGCCGGCTGCTTTTTTCTTTAACCTGATCATCATGGCGATCCGGTCGATCCCGTTCCTGATCTACGGACTGATCTTTATCCGGGTCTCCGGTCCCGGCGCCTTCACAGGTGTCCTGACGTTAGCTGTATGCAGCATCGGACTTCTCACAAAGCGCTTCACCGAATGTCTGGAGACCATCGATCCCGGCCCGTACCGTGCACTCCTCGCCATGGGTGTCCACCCGGTTCCAGCCGTCTTCCACAGCGTTCTCCCGCAGATCGCTCCGGCATTCTGCTCCGCCGTCCTCTACCGCTTTGACGTCAATATCCGTGAGGCGTCCGTTCTCGGACTCGTGGGCGCAGGCGGGATCGGCGCACCGCTTATCTTCGCGATGAACCAGTACGACTGGAATAAGGCTGGAGCGATCCTTTTGGGACTGATTCTACTTGTGTGGGGTGTGGATATTCTGTCTTCACGCAGATAAAATAAATCCCTGCTCTTTCATCTCTTTTTAGGACTGTTTGCAGAAATTCCATCCTGCCCAGAAATATGTTTTCTACAACTGACGTCCAGCATGAACTACATAGATTTTATAAATAGTAAAAAGACCTTTTGACACAAAATAACCAACGATGTCAAAAGGTCTTTTATTCATTTTTTGACCCGGACACACAGGTCATCAGCCGCCTGTGCTCAGGTTCCACCTTTTACCGGATAGTCAGCCCGATGTATCGTCTCAGCTCGCCGGTTTCACCCATTCTGTCGCACCTGTCGACGCAGCAACAGGTTTCAGTCCCTGTTTTTCTACAAATTGATGGAGCATCTCCGCAGTCTCAGCGCGGGTAACCGTGCCCTTCAGATCAGGAAGATCGCTGCCGGCTGCCATGCCATCCTGTGTGGTATCATGGCCCCTGACCTGTGCGTAGCGATAAAAGATCGATGTAAGCTGTTCACGCGTAACAGGATCATCCGGACCAAATTTCTTGCCGTCACAGTCTCCCATAATACCGTTTTGCTGTGCCCAGGTTACCGCATCGTAAACCCCTACGGTACCGGGACCGTACTCAACATCCGTAAAGTGGTTCTTTCCCTCAACGGCAGGGCTGCCCGCCATACGGTAGAATATCACTGCGATCTGGGCACGGGTGATATTGGTGTTCGGTGCAAAGGTCGTTGCGCTGATTCCGGACATCAATCCCTTCTCATAGACAAACATCACAACCTTATAAAACCAATCGTTCGCATACACATCTGTAAATGGATTCGTCCCTGCGTCTGGATCGCTCTTTATCCAGCCGGCGTAAACCGTCCTGTTTCCGATCGTCCTGAGTTCCGTGATCCTCTGTGTCAATGCCTGATCGGAATACCAGCCGGTAAAATCATAGCCCTCACGGGTCGGAATATAATCGGAAAGGCTGACCGTCTTACCGTAGGTTCCCCCAATTGCACTTATGCCGCCGCCACCGTTCGCATGGAAGTTCAGCATATAGCTAGTGGTATCATCGCTGCTTCCGGAACTGCTGCTGTCCTTTTTCGGGGTCGTCGGGGCCGTTGGAACCGTGGGTGTCGTTGGAATCGCAGGTGTCGTCGGAACCGTAGGTGTCGTCGGAATCGTAGGTGTCGTCGGAATCGTAGGTGTCGTCGGGGTCGTAGGTGTCGTCGGGGTCGTAGGTGTCGTCGGGGTCGTAGGTGTCGTCGGGGTCGTAGGATCCTTCGGGATAGCCTGTCCTGCCGCAATTCTGATACCACAGCCCTTACAATAGGTGTCCCCCGTATAGCCATCTGCGCTGGCGGTGGCCTCAACTCTGCCGCGCACCTCGGTGCCGCCCGTGTGGTGATCTGGATTCAGCTCCCTATAAGCCGCGCCGCAGACAGAACACACCGCCTGGTCTTTGCAGGTGGCTGTTCCGCCGGAGTGATCTTCCCTGATGTCACTTGCCTCACAGTTAGAGCATTTCCTCCAATGTTTATCGGCATCGCTCTGCCATTCGCCCCATGCGTGAATACACACAACCGGATTTTCTGGCTCCGGTATCACGATCACAAGTCTCCAGCTGGCATAAAACACCACATTCTCCGTAACAGGAAAGGTCTCTCCCGGGCAGCCCGCTTTCTCTCCCTCAGGATTATCCAGCGCCCAGTAATCAAGGATCGCTGATTGATATGTAAAACCAGACTCCGGAAGAACATAATTCCCGGATATGCCTTCCACTGACTGCATATACCCGGGTGCTCCGTCTCCATCAAAAGAGACCGTGTAAGTTTCGCCCATTACCTTCCAGTTTGTCCATGCAGCTTCAAATTTTTCTTTATACGCGTCAGGAACGTATATCTTCAGATTCTCCGGCCATGATTCACCGGGCAGATAAAATGCAAATGACAAGACTGCTTCATCCGGATCTTTCCAATGGGTGTGAACTTGCCCAAGTTGCGGGCATTTATGAAACGCGAAGGGCATCACAGTTTTAACACTATTTGGAATATCAATCTGCCTGAGGGTGTTACAGTCCTGAAAAGCGGCACTCCCTATTGTTGTGACTGTTTTTGGAATTTGCACCTCACTGAGTCTTATGCATTTACTAAATGCATTTTGTCCAATCGTTGTCACTCCTTCCTCTATGACCACCTTGTCAATCTCAGACTTTTTGTCCTCCCAGGGACACCTTTTACCGGAACTAGTATTGTCGAAATCAGGCATTTTCCCTTTACCGGATATCGTAATGGTCTTATTGTCTCTGCTGATCGTCCATTTAATATCTGTGCCGAGGATAGGATTCTGGATGTCAGGAAACGGTCCATACAGCACCGCGGCAACCTTCAGATAGCGAGCGATATCAAGTACGACCGAGTCCTCAACGGAAAGCTGTATCATTGCGTCCTCAACAGCCTTAAACTGAAGCCTTACCTCCTCGATGTTATCGTTATTGATATCTGTTACGTCCGGCAAAGCTTCGATCATTTCCTGTGCGCGATCGATAGAAGAGACTTTCCGCGCATTGGACCGGGTGGCGATCGCTTTATTTTTCATAAGCGCTTTTGCTGTGATTGGAGTGCTTTCGCTGTCATATTGACAATTTAATTCTTTTGTGATGCAGCCGCTTTCCTCACTGCATACATGGCAGCACTCGGTGGCCTCCACCGCATCAGATGAGGTGGAGGCAGATTCCGTTATCTCCTTCTGCGGATAACATTCCAGCGTATGTTCATGGACACATTTTTCCATCCACGTATAACACTCCGGGGTATGTTTATGGCTGCCCACTCCTTTTCTCATTTCTGCCGCCAATACAGGCACAGAAACTAAAGAAAGCATCGTACAGATGCAGAGCAGTGCCGCATAGATCCGTTCTCTTTGTTTCTTTTGTTTTTCTGGCTTTCTCATTGATTTTCCCCCATTTCTATGGTATCTGTTTCCTTTTTCTGAACTTGATATATAAAGCAGTGAGCACAACTGCCGCGGTAAAGGAAATGACCGCTTCCAGCACATATCCGCCCACACCCTCATGCAGCAGGATCGCCCCGTACATTCCCACGGCATCCATCGGCTGGCTCTGCACCGTCCCTACCGTTCCCAGAAGAGACAAAAACAGCAGAGCGCACAGTGCCGACAGACTGCGAATGCTTCGCCGCGCCTGTCGGCGGCGAGATTCCGCTATCCGCTCCTTTGCCAGTGCAACACGCTTTTGTGTATCGTACATGCACGCAAAACCTCCTTTCTGAAAACTCAGCTTAAAGGCCTTTCACTTATATAGGTACAAAAATCCGGAAAAACTCTCACCCGGAAAGCAGATTTTTCAAAAAAAATGAGAGCTGCTTAAAAACAGCTCCCAAAAATCACAAAATAAAGTTATATTACGATGTCAGACGGCGGGCAATCAGCTTTCCCGCTGCCAAGATCATTACAGGCAGAACATAGGCAGCATACTGCACTGCGCCGCCGTAAGCGATCAGCAGATTATAGAGCGCGTGAAACGTGATGGCTGCTCCCAGCAGACCGCAGGTTCCGGCAATCTTCAGCCAGGTCCGCTGCCACACATACGCAAGGCCTCCGCCTACAATGGCTCCGCAGATCACATGCATCGCTCCTGTTCCGATCCCCCGGAAAAAAATAAAGGAAAAATGTCCGGCTCCATTTTGGATCAGGTAGCAGATATTTTCAAAGGTGGCAAAGGAAAGAGCTGTGATCACAGCGGAGATTTTGATCTGTTCCGTCTTTGGCTCAAATATCAGAAGATAAAAGAGCAGAGGCAGAAGCTTCATGACTTCCTCCACCACCGGGGCGATCTCCGCAGTGGCGGCAAAGGTATCCGCACCATAAAGTGCAGCGAAAAAGGTATTGATATAAGCGGAAAGAAGACACGCCCCCATTCCTGCAAGGCAGAACAGAAAGAATTTTGTCTGCCGTTTTCCCATGCACAGGGCAGCGATCAGTAACGGCGATGCCATACAGATAAAAACATTTTCAATATACGTCATTCCTGCACCGCCTTTCCCATTGCCGGCAGCAAAGCGAGCAAGCAGCCTGCCAGCAGAAGATCAAACCAGCAGTATGGGCTGAAAATGGAATCTCCCGGCCAGAAGCAGCCAGAAGTCCAGAGGGCATATTCTAATGTCACATAGCAAAGGACCCAGATATGAAAATATTTCATACTATTTGCAGTTCCCCTCTGCCTTCTGGCATAGGCAAGTCCCCGGATAGAAAAACAGGAAACAATGATCATCATGCCGCACCAGAGCAGATTGGAGAGGATATCTCCAAATGTGCAGTAAAACATGCACAGCGGAACACCGATCAGGACGGCACTCAGGGCCTTCCTGCACGGAAATCTCCTTTCTTCTGCCGAAGAAAGCGCGTATTGCAGCATGAAAAGGAAAATGACACTTGCTACCCAGCCGAACTCTGACACATAAAAGACCTGCGGTGTTTTGGAAAATAAGAGCAGATACAGCGTCCAGTAGAAGGATCCAAGGAAGAAACAGCCATAAAAGCAGGTCAGCAGGAAATACTCCTGTTTCCGGCTTTTCAGATACCGGATACCGCCCAGAAAAAAGCCTAACAGGGTAACCGCGGCTTGCAAGAGGTTACTGATGACTTCCATCTGCATTTTCCCCCTTTTGCTCTCCTGTCTGTTCTTCTTCGTTCAGTCTACGGATGCGGAAACATAACACCGTCACGCACACGCCGAGAACAAAAGCGAGCAGTCCGACCACGATATATCCAAGTGCGGTGCTGCCGCCTAATATCGTCGCCGCTGTTTCAAAGCCAGAGGAAGTTCCCATCTCAATCCGGCTGACAGTATCAGGCATGGAAAGGGAAACACCTACGATCACCGCAAGACATGCGGCCACGCAGCAAACTGCGGCAGACCATTCTCTCCGCAGTCTTTTTTTGTATTCTTTTTCCGCAATACGACGTTTTACTTCCGCGATCCGTTCCTCATTACTTCGCATTGGTAATTCCCTCCCGCTCCAGCAATCCACGCAGACGCGCTTTTCCCCGGTATACCATATTGGTGATCTGCTTCTCACTTTTTCCCATGACCTCAGCGGCCTGCCGATAGCTCATTCCCTCAAAATAGGTCAGATAAAGAGCTTCCCGGTAATCCGCCTTCAGCTCATCCATACAGATATGCAGGATCTGATCCCGTTCCTTTGTCCGAATGACCTCTTCCACCAACGTCTTTCCATCCGGCTCTTCCGTCAGGTCATCGAGGCTGAAGAAAAGCCGATGTCTGCTTTTGTGGCGCAGAGCCATGTGCCGCGCTGCTTTATACAGGTAAGCCTTAAGACCGCCGTCCCGGATGCGTGGCTTTTTTGTGAACAGATAGGAAAAGACTTCGATCATCAGGTCCTCCGCTTCGTGGACATCATGCAGATAGCCATTGATGTATAGGGTCAGCGGGTTACCGTATTTTCTCATTAAAGCCTCAAGTCCTGCTTCATCGCCGCGCAGATACTGTCTGTAAAGTTCTTCATCAATGACCATGCTGTTCATTTCCTTCTGTCTGAAATACTATACACAGTATATGTGGGCATCGACATAATTTCAAGTCCTATTTTACTTCAAACTTCGCCCCGTGCTCCAGCTCATCCCCGTCCATATGATAGATCGCGTCGATAATATAATTCCGGTATGTTGCGTTCCCGTCCTGCGGTGTCAGCCGTTTATGGGCGATCTCCCCTGCGAGTCCCATGGCACAGACTGCCGCTGCTGCCGCCTCAAGCGGATGCTCCTGATTTGCAGTCACAAATGCTGCTGTAAGAGCAGAAAGCTGGCAGCCGGTTCCCGTGATGGAGGACATCATCGGATGGCCATTGTAGATGCAGTACGCTTTTTTTGCGTCTGCCACGAGATCAATAGCGCCTGTGACCGCGATCACAGCCCCTGTCCTCCCCGCAAATCTTTTCACGAATGCCACCGCCTCATCAAGGTTCTCTTCGGTTACACGGTCTGCGATATCCGCATCCACGCCCTTTGTGGTCCCTGTTCCCACCGCAAGCGTCTTGATCTCAGAGATATTTCCGCGGATCACGGTGAATTTTACCGTTTTTAAGAGTTTGTTTGCCGTCGATGTCCGGAATGTCGATGCCCCGACGCCCACCGGATCCAACACTGCCGGGTGTCCCAGCTCATTGGCCCGCATTCCCGCGATCTTCATGGACTCGATGGTACGGCTGTTCAGCGTACCGATATTGATATTGAGGCCTGCGCAGATCGTCTGGATCTCCGCGACCTCCTCCTTGTCGTCCGCCATGATCGGGGAAGCCCCGCAGGCCAGAACCATATTTGCGCAGTCATTGACCGTCACATAGTTCGTAATATTGTGGATCAGCGGGCTCTTCTCCCGCACCTGATCAAACATCTGTTTTAACATGCTTCTCTCTCCTCTACTGTCCCATTGCTTCCTGCATCCCTGCAAGGATATTGGCTTTCTTTAAGCTGTAGATCAGCACACCGCTGATCACTGCACCTCCGGCAGTTGAAACAAGGAACGGGATCACATATGCGTAAAATGCCAGACCTGCCGCGCTCTTTCCCATAAGGAAGACCGCTACCGGATAGGCCGTGAGTCCGCCAAGAACAGAGGTTCCAAATACCTCACCGATCAGTGTCGCCGGAATATTCTGTGTCTTCTGATACACAAGCCCGCAGATCAGCGCGCCGAACATACTGCCCGGGAATGCCATCAGGCTTCCAAGTCCCAGAAGATTCCGGATCAGCGCCGCCGCGAATGCCGCACCCAGTCCGTATCCCGGTCCTAAGAGGACTGCACAGAGAATATTCACCATATGCTGTACCGGGGAACACTTGCTCCCGAATACCGGGAATGAAAATAAGCTTCCTGCCACTGCGACAGCACAGAAAACGGCTGCCACCGCTAATTTTTTCGTATTTGTCTGTTTCATGTTTTATTCCGCGTGACCGGTCCTTCCTTCGGACCGTCACACATTCCTCCTTTGAAAATTTTCCGCAGCCGCAAAGCTTCCCTGCGCAGCTGCATTTTTAGGAAACGTCTGTACGACAACAGCGCTTCCACAGGCGAAGTACCATGTACTCCACATAAAAATGTACAGTTCCCCTCTCCGGATCACTGTATGGAAGGCGGTCGATGCTTACTGGCATCCTCTCACGCCGGAACACGGCTTCCCATCGCTGATCTCATACATGGCCCAGGGCGCTCCCCCTCGGCCCGCCGCCTGCTGGCGGATCCCGTTTCCTCCTTTCCCAAAGTATGGTTTTTGTTACTGTTTTTTCTGCCACCTGTTTCGGAAACACAATGATCCCGAACTCTTTAAGTCAGATGACATAAAAACAGGAGACACCCATCGCGGCATGTCCCCTGTAAAAATTCACATCATGACTTCCTACGGCGGCATTATCCGCATCAGGTTAAAGGGTCGAAGTTCGATTACTTCCTCTCAGCCCGCCAACGAGCTCCCCTGTTTTTTGTAAGACTTATTATAGCGCATCTTCGAAAATTTGCAAGTAAAGAATTTCCTATTTTTCTTTTTCCTTCTTTATCCGCACGTCCTGATCCATCTGAGCTTTCGCCTTTCTCGCAACCTTCCCGGCCGTACTCATCGTACTGCCCCGGACGATCATTCCATTTCCAAAACGCCTGCGGATATCGTCGAACGCCTCATCTGCTTTCTTCTGTTTTTCCCGTTCATCAGGATTCTCAAACAGGGAGATCTGTCTGAAATCATCCGTTGTAAGATCTGTCAGCGCCATTCCGATCAGCCGCAGAGGCTCACACTTCCAACATTCATATAACAGTTTTTTCACCTGCGCAAAGATCTCATCCGTCACATCCGTGGGATCCTCAAAAGCTCTTTGATGTGACCTCGTCTTAAAATCCAGTGTCCGATAGGTCACCGCCACACAGCTGCACTTTTTCCCGTCTCTGCGCATCCTTGCAGCCACCACATCACACTGGGCAAGCAGAAGCGCCAGTGCCTGCTCATACGTCACAAGATCCTCTTCCACGGTCGTCTCCGCGCTGTAGCCCTTCGCTTCCTCCCGCTCCGCACGCACCGGGGAATCGTCGATGCCATTGGCATACCGGTAAAGCTGATGCCCGGCCTTTTCTCCCAGGATCCGCTTAAGCTCAGCTTCCCCGCTCCGCGCCATATCTCCGATGGTCTTAATTCCTTCCTGTAAAAGTCTCTGCTCCGATGCCTTTCCAAGGAATAGAAGATCCCGCACCGGAAGCGGCCACATTTTTTTCGGGATCTCAGGCGGAAAAAGCGTGTGAACCTTATCCGGCTTTTCAAAGTCCGATGCCATCTTCGCTAACAGCTTATTCGTTCCGATCCCGACATTCACCGTAAAGCCCAGATCATCCCGGATCTTATCCTTGATCTCGTGAGCAACCGCCACCGGATCCGGATAGATCAGATGGGTACCGGTCATGTCGAGAAACACCTCGTCGATCGAAAAGGACTCCATCGCAGGCGCATAGGATGCGCAGATCTCCTTAAACGCCCGGGAACATCTCTGGTACAGCGCAAAATCCCCCGGCACGCACACGAGATCCGGACATTTCCGCAGTGCCAGAGCCACAGGTTCCCCTGTTGTCACCCCGTACTTTTTCGCCGGAATCGATTTCGCCACAACGATGCTGCGCCTTAGCTTTGGGTCCCCGCCGATACAGGACGGGATCTCCCGAAGATCCGGCAGCCCCTCCTTTACACGCTTCGCCGCCTCCCAGGAGAGGAAGGCGCTGTTCACATCCACATGAAATATCAACCTTTCCATACTGTTTTCCTCATACCAGAGCTTTCCAAGACTTCTGTCTCCTCATTCGGTCAGGCACTTCAAAGGAAACCTTTCTATAATCATACCTCAGCTCATCCTGCCGCACTGCCTGCTCACACGCTTTTTTCTCTCATTATCCAGAAAAACGTGCATGTAAATATAATTCCCTTTACGATCGACGTGGACGTAAGCGCCCACCAGATTCCGTCAAGCCCCATGATACCGCTAAGAACGATGGCAAGCGGTATTCTGGCACTCGTGAGCACAATACTGATCACGCTGCAGAGTCTCGTTCTTCCGAGTCCCGACAGTGCTCCGATCGTCGTCAGCTCCACGCACATAAATGCCTCGCTGAATCCAATGATCACGAGATAGCCCACAGCTGTCGCAACCGCCTTCGGCTCATGAAAGAAAATATCCGCGATCGCATTTGGGAAACAGATAAATACGGCAGAGACCAGCACTCCCCAGATTCCGACCGTCCACAGGGATACCTGATATCCTTTCCGGACGCGTTCTCTCTCCCCTGCCCCATAGTTCTGGGCCACAAACGCGTTTAACGCCGCCGCGAAGCCATCAGCCGTATTCCAGGAGATCGATTCGATCTGACCGCCAACTCTCTGCGTTGCCACTGCCTCCGCACCGTATCCGGACACCATTCGCGTTAAGATCATGGAAATTCCGCAGTACGCCATGCCCTGAATCGCGGTTGGAATTCCGATCCTGCAGATCCCCCTTAAAAATTCAGCCGGGATCTTCGCAAAGAGCCGGGTTCCTTTTAACACATTCTCCTTCTTCCGCGCAATGATCCCAAGGATCATGATACTCATCACGATCGCCTGGGCCGTCACCGTAGCGATCGCCGCCCCGGTTACACCAAGTCTCGGAAATGGCCCCGGTCCGAGGATCAGGACCGGATCCAGGATCATGTTTGTCACGAGTCCGATCAGATTTGCCATAAACGGCGTTTTTGAATCTCCCTGAGCCGTATAGAGTCCAGTGAGTGTCAACGTCAAAAATGAAAATACGATCAGTCCACAGGCGATCTTTGTGTAGGCCAGCGCTGACGCCTGGGCTTCCGCATCCTCAAGTTTAAAAAATCCCACCATCTGATTGACAAATATGAGACAGAGGACCGCATACGCGATTCCCATTGCCGCTGAAAGCTGCACTGCAGCCTGGGCAAATCCGTGGGCTTTTTCCCGGTCCCCGCGCCCGATACATTGTGCCACCTGAACCTGCCCGCCCATTCTCGCCATGGACGCCAGCCCCTGCGAAAGCCAGGTAAACATTCCCCCGACGCCGACTCCCGCTACTGCCTTTGATCCCAGAAGGCCGATCCACGCCATGTCCGTAATGTTGTAAAGCGTCCCCAGAAATGCCGATGCCATGATCGGGACAGCGAGCTTCACCAGCGTCTTCATGATCGGCCCCTTTGTTAAATTTCCTTCCATTCCCCAAATTCCCTCATTCGTTTTATTTTTCGCTGATCCAGTATCTCTATTATACATGGTTTCCTGCAGAATTTCATCTATAAAATATTTCGCAAGCTTCCCGCTCGGCTCCTTAAGCCTGTACCGCCGTTGGCTATTCTCAGACTTTTTTCCACTTTGGGGAAAAAGATTTCATTTATTATTTTTTTGCCTTGCAAAAATAAAAAGAACGATTAATAAAGTGACCGGGAACAATAGTCCAACTCCCATACCTGCACGGATATTGTCTATAATTAACGGTAAATCCGCTTCTATTTTATCCCCCTCCATCATTATTTCACTTTCATTTAACCATTTAAATTTCATCTTCTTTCAATTCACCTTTAACAGAATTTATGCATCTTTTATAATGACAATGTGTTGATATTAGACGTGTTTTTGAGTATACTATACTTGAATGGAGGTGTTTTGTATGGCAACAACTAATTTAAATATTCGTATAGACAAGGCAATCAAGGATCAGGCGGAGGAAATCTTCAATGAACTTGGTCTGAATATGACAACTGCTGTAAATATGTTCCTGAGAACCGCTATCCGTGAGCATGGTATTCCTTTTGAATTAAAACTGGAAGTACCGAATAATACTACAACCGCTGCGATTGAGGAAGGACGGAAAATGCTGTCTGATCCTTCTGCACCGAGATATTCCAATATGGATGCTTTGAAGGCGGCACTTGAAGTATGAAATATGATGCGTAGTTTACCAATCAGTTTAAAAAGGATTTGAAGCTTGCCAAAAAGCAAAATAAGAATCTGGATAAGCTGTTTGAGGTAATCGATATTCTGGCGAATGGCGGTACGCTGGATGCAAAACACAGGGATCATGACCTTACAGGAAACTACAAAGGTACTCGTGAATGTCACATCGAACCGGACTGGCTGCTTATTTATGAGATTCGTGGAGATGTTCTTGTTTTGATGCTTTTTCGCCTTGCTTCACATTCTGAGCTGTTTAAGAAATAAGTACAAATCGAAATTTGTAAATCTCAATAGAATAGCAGTTTATTAGCATCGGTCAGAGAAATCTGGTCGGTGCTTTCTTTATGCTCGGCAGCAATGCCGGGCAACCCTGAGCAAAAGGAATTGCCATCCCTTTGGAATCTCAGCCCGCTTTGAAATGAGTACCCACAAATGGGAAATGGTTTGTGGGCATTCATTCCAAAACGAAATAATCCCCAGAGCTTCATCCGGGAAGAAGATGAAGTTCTGGGGATTTTCAAGAATGCATGAACTGAGTAGGGAGCCTATCTCAGTATCATATGAATGCATTAATTCATTGGATGAACCTAAGAAACCCATGAGCCGCTTAAACTACAAAATTCCTATTTTTTTCTGACGGCAGACCTGGATTTCCTCTATGGATGGCAATGCTGGAATTGCGCCGCCCCTCATTGCAGTGAGGCTTCCTGCGGCATTTGCAAAATCCACTATTTGGCTCAGGTCACCAAGGAATAATTCCTCTTCAGGCAGGTCTTTCAACGACCAGAGCATTGCGCCGACAAACGCATCCCCTGATCCTGTCGTATCGATAGCTTTCACAGGGTATGTAGGAATCAGCTGCGCGTTGGTTCGGTTACGGTAGAATGCTCCCCTCTCTCCCAGCGTTACCAGCACCAGAGAAGGTCCCTTTTCCATCAGGATTTTGGAACCCGCCTCCAGATCGGCTGTTCCGGTAATCAGCAGCAGTTCTTCCTCAGATACCTTCAAGATATCTGCCAAAGCAATACCTCGCATGATTTGTTCCCATGCATCTGCCTCCGTATCCCAAAGTAGCGGTCTGTAGTTTGGATCGAAACTGATTCTCTTAGCTTGCTGCTTTGCATAGGCCGCAGCATCAAGACATGTACTGCGGCAAGGTTCATCAGTCAGAGACACTGATCCAAAATGGAATATCTTACACTGGTCGATTAGATCTCTGCGAACCTCCGATGCTTTCAGCATTAGATCCGCTCCCGGTTTTCTGTAGAAAGAAAAGGATCGGTCTCCCTGTTCATTCAGTTGAACAAATGCCAGCGTTGTCGGAATAGAGTTGTCTTCTACCAGACCGGCATCATAGATGCCGCATTCTGTCAGTGTCTGCCGCAGATAACGGCCGAATCCGTCTGCACCAACTTTACCAAGGAAGGCAGAGGTTCCTCCCAACCGGTTGTTCATAGCCAACACATTGGCTGGCGCACCACCGGGATTCCGGGCGAACATAGCGATTCCCTGCTCATTTACTCCGCTGGGCGTAAAATCAATCAGGATTTCCCCCAGTGCAACAATATCGATCATTCATGTCACTCCTTTGTAAATTCCTCTCGAAATAAGCGGTATGGTTTCCCACCTGTCTGACCTCAGAAAGGGGAGTGAATCAGTACAGAGCACCAACCAGATTAATCAGGAATCTAGCCGGTTGTGAAACCAGATAGTCCTGCTTATATGCGGCAACAAAATCCCAAACCTCTGGGTGTTCTCCAAAGGAGAAAAAGCTGATTTTGTCAGCAGTCTCATGTTTCTCAATGCGGAAACTGCTGGCAAATGCCACACCGTATTCCTGTGCCACCAGGGACAGAACGGTATCAATGGTACTCAGTTCCGCAATTCTGGGAGAAATCGCATGACTTTCCAGAATTTCCGAAGCCAGCTGTCCCAGCCGCATTTTCTTTTTCAGAGTAAGGAAACAGTCGTTTTCAAGATACTTCAAATCAATCCACGGATATTTTCGCCCGGGTTCGTCTTTGGAAAGCAGCTCATAGTGGCCGTTTTTCGGGGCACACAGTACAATTTCCTCCTGAGAGATCAACTCACAGCAAAACCGTTTTTGCGTGAACCTGCTTTTTTCAGACATGGTGAAAAAAGCAATTTCAATGGTCCCGTCACTGAGCATACGCTCCAGTGTGTCCACATCTTCCTCAAAAATCCGAAGCTCATAATCCGGAAACTGCTTTCGGAAATCCGGTAAGATCATGGGCAGAATGGTATGACCGCGTCCAGGGGTAATTCCCACGGACAGTTTTCCGTGATCGACCTCCTTCAACGCATCCAGTTCCTTTTCCAGTTTCTGCTGGAGTTGCAGGATACTGCGCGCTGTTGCCAGATAAAGTTCCCCTGCGTATGTTGGGATCAGCTGCCGTTTTCTTCTTTCAAACAGAGGAAGCCCCAGCTCATCCTCTAGCTTCAGCAGGAATCTGCTGAGAGCCGGTTGGGAAACGAACAGGCGATCCGCTGCTTTTGATAGTGTTTTCTCCTGGGCAATCACAATAACATACTCGATTTCTCTGCGATCCATGGCGCGCTTCCTTTCCTGTTGTCGGGAAATCCCGTTGTTGGCTATATTATAGCAGAGGAAGCACCGTTCTGACAGCCGCCCGGAGAACTTTTTTCTCGTTTTCGATTTGCATGGAATTGATGGCAATGACCGCATTCTTCCTGGGGACGACCACACAGTACTGACCATACTTTCCGTCCGCGCGGAACATTCCGTCAGGCATCATCCAGAACAGGAAACCATAGTCGGTGCCAATTTCGTCATCGCCTTCATCAGAGACAATATGGCTGCGGGTTGCTTCTTCCACCCACTGGGAAGGAATCAGCTGTTTTCCGTTCCACTGACCCTTCTGCAGGTACAGCAGCCCCAGCTTGGCAAACTCGCTGACATTCAGCTGCAAGCCGCCGGCGCCAAAGGTGTTGCCCAAGGGGTCCTTCTCGCATTCCGGACGGGAAATTCCCAGGGGCTCAAACAGCCGGGGCATCAGATAGTCCACCAGCGACATCCCGGTTTTTCTCTGCACCAGAATGCCCAGAAGATAGGGACCTGCGTTGTTATATTGGAAAACGCTGCCCGGCTCATGAACCACCGGAGCCTTCAGCACAAATTTTACCCAGTCCTTCTCCACCATCTTGGGACGCATGGCTCCCATCAGCATGGGGCTTTCAAAGCCCATGGACATGGTAATCAGATGGCGGAGCTTCATTTTTTTCAGATTCTCACTGGGATTTTCCGGTGCGTCCTCCGCAAAGTGATCCAGAACATAATCATCCATGGAGAACAACCCTTCCTGGGCAGCGAAGGCGCAGGCGGTAGAGGTGAAGCTCTTGGTGCCGGAATACTGGTTCTGACGCTGCTCGGGCTCCGGCTGGTAGTACGCGATCAGCTGTCCAGCCTGAAATACACGCATTCCCCGCACAGCCAGATTCTCAGAGGTAACAGCTGCCTCAAAGGCAGAAAGATCAAGTTGACGCATAGTAACACTCCTTTGTTTGTTAAGATAGCTGCCCCTGGAATCCCCTGAGGCAGCCGTAACGGTTGTTGCGGATTATACGGGAATGATGCCGGTGACGAGAACGAAGGCCAGCATGGCACTTGCCAGAACGAATGCCCACTTGTAGGAGAAGGCGATATGATCCTTCAGTTCCACATTGGTCAGGCCAAGGCCCATGTAAGTAGCAGCAGTCATGGGCATGATGTAAATGGCAGGGCCAAAAGTAATCAAGAAGGCTGCGCCCACAGCAGCGGCAGGGATTCCGTAGGCAGACACAATCTGGTTGACAATGGGCAGAATGCCATAAGTCAGGGCATCACCGTGGATGAACATACTCAGCGGGCTGTTGACAGCGGCAAACAGCACGTGCAGGTGGGGAGCCATGCTCTCGGGCATGGCGGACAGAACCATCTGAGTCATGGCGTCCAGCATGGGGCTCTTGCCCATGATGCCGATAAGAACACCGGAAGCCAGTGCCGTGAAGGCCATGGTCAGAGCATCGGTGGCGTGGGCCTTGACACGCTCCATCTGCATCTTCTGGGAGGGATAGTTGACCGTCAGGCCGATGGCCAGAGCAATCATAAAGGTGATGTGTGTTGCCACCTTGGTCATGGTCAGCATCAGCACAACCGCCACGATCAGGGCAATGTTGAACCAGAACAGATTGGGACGGTGCAGTTCATTCACTTCGGCGACAGTTTCCACGCTGACGGTCTCCGCCTCGGCGGCAGGGTTGTAGCCCGCTCCACGCTTTTTTTCATTCCGGGAGAGCAGGACACACAGGCCAAGGATCAGAACAATTCCGACAACCTGTGCGGGGATGCAATACCTCCAGATCTCAGAGGTGCCGACTTCCAGCGCGGCGGCGGTGCGTCCGCAGGGGCCACCCCAGGGCACGATATTCATAACGCCCATGGTCAGGGTTGTGATGCACAGCAGGTTGATGGGCCGCACATTCATTTTCTTATAAATAGGAAGCAGAGGAGGGATGCAGATCAACAGGGTGGTTGCACCGGAGCCATCCAGATGGCCAATGAAGGCAATCAGCACCGTGGCAAACATCAGCAGTGTAATGTTATTGCCCACCAGTTTCAGAACCTTGCCCACGATCACATCGAAAACACCGGCATCGTTCATAACACCGAAGAACAGAACCGCGAAGATAAACAGGATTGCCGTGGTCGCCACACCGGACACGCCGGAGGCAATATATCCGCTCATCTCCTCAGCGGTAAAGCCGACAGCAAAGCCAACGATGATGGGAAGGAGAATGAAAACCACCGCAGGTGTACTCTTTCCCCAGAGCAGCAGGGCTACGATCAGAATCATCAGAGCGAAGCCTGCAAGACCTAAGTATGACATATCTTTCTTTCCTTTCTCTTTTTGTGATTTGTTTCGTTCATCAATTACCGCGGTTATCTAGATGCTTTCATTATACCGGGTGCAGGAAAAATTATCCAATACCCAAAAAATCCGGTTTGTATAATCAAATGTTATACAAAAAACGCTTTTGTGCAGTTTTCCCAAGATGTCCATGGCGATGCCGGGATGAACGGGAATACCGCCGTATGCCGTCTGTATCAGGCAGCCTGCGGCGGTATTTTTACCAATACTACATACTTTTCCCGAAGAGAACACGGGTTGTAATCTGAATAAAGTCCCGGAGGTACTTGGGCATAAATTACTCCTTACTGTGGCAGGCGTAGAAATGGCGGTAGTTTTCGTAATCTTTCAAAGGGTAAAACTCCCCTCGTTTTCTGCGGATAAACTCATCTATATAGATATTGGACATCAGCATACAGGCACCGGAGGCAACCGCCACCCGCTTGCCCACCTCCAAAGTGTTTGTCTCCAGCAGTATCTTGGGATGAAAGCCAGAGCGACAGAAGAGCTTGTCCTGCACTACCCGGATGGAATGCCCTTCCCGCATCGGCACAAAAGTCTCTCTCCACATCCGCCAAGGTGATGGGGGGCCGGACTCGATGCGGGCCACGATCCCAGTGTCTCTGGCATCCAGAATGCTAATGGTTTCCTGCTCGATAAGCTGCTCATAGACCAGATTGGTGCCGGTGGATTCCATGGCGACGAAGACCAGGTCAATGGTCCCCTTTTGCAACAGCTCCTCCAGGCTGGCAGAACCCCGTTCCGTCAAATCCAGAGTGACCTTGGGATACTTCTGCCGAAAAACAGGAATGACCTTGGGCAGAATCTGCATGGATCGCTGCACACTGATGCCCAACCGCAGCCGACCCGAGTGGTCGGCTTTGATTTCCCGCAGCTGCTTTTCCAGCTGGTCGTTGACAGCCAGTATAGCATCTGCTGCCGCCAGATACATCTCGTCGGCATAGGTCACACGAAATAGGGAGCTGTAGCGGGTATGCCGATATTTTGTAACACTTTTATAATTCAAAATCATTATAAATACTGCTACCAAATTTGGTATTATATCGGCCACCGATTTATTTTGGGTAGTTTGCGGTTTTGAAGCCCATCTATGATTTTTGATATCATCATTATACTTTACGAATGCCTGTGCCTCTTGCTTAGTCAATTCAGGCTCGTTTTCTGGTTTGTTATGTCTTGGATTATAGTATGGTCTACTCTGTGCTTCTTTCAGCTTTGACTTATAATCTGCAATATTCTTCTTGTATTGGACCAACATTTTATGCAATCGTGTACTTTGACTTATCTGCAGATTACATGCATATTCTAATACTTTATTTCTTTCCGTCTCATCCAAATAATCAAGAATTCCATCCGGCCACTCAGGTATGTTGTCCGCTTTTTTCTGCGGTAAATCTTTCTCGACCGCTACGTCCAATTCTTCTGTTGCGTCAGTATGCACTTTCTCTACTACTTCTTCTCTACCCTGTAAACTACACTACCAGCTTATAATACCTCAGTGCCTCCATGATATATTCCCTTTTCTCTGGAGTACATTATTTTATCTCAGGAGCCTCTTTCTTTGAAACATTATAATTAGGACGCATATCCAATTCACAATCCCGTTTTATTTCTGCTATATAAGCAGTATGCACCTTCACCCCATGCTTCTCCAAGACATACTTTTTGATATTCTCATAAGTTGGTTTCTGTTCCTGATACTCCTTATGCATATCAGGACTAATAGGAACTTCCATCTCAACCTGGAAGTCTCTCTTTTTCTTTCCTAAGTCACTTTTTTAGTTAAAAGAGCTACCGTCTCGCAATGTGTTGTCACTAACATAGGAACACACATCTTTTACCTCGTCTGCGATATGGGAACACAATTCTTTTGCCTTATCCCCTACGCTCTTTGTCTTGTCAAAACGCTGTTTTGCGTTTCCAACCTCGTTTCTAAATCCTGTTTTATATATAAAAGTAATTTTATAGGGATCTTTGTTTCCATCTTCATCATAGCCACCGACTATGACTTTTTCAATAATACTTTCAAAAATACCTCTGTCAAACTCTTGAAGCACTTTATTTTGTGATAATGCTTTCTTAAAATCCTCCACTCGTCGTTTCAGAGATACCTCATCTTCCATTTGTTGTTCCAGCATTTCTATATTCGCTCTTATGTCGGATAACTTTCTCTCATATCCAACATCTGTTTCTTCGTATATATCCTGTGAAACAATTCCTTCTAAGTATTTCTCCAAAAGTGCCTTCCGCTTCGTTTGAAGATTATCTGCACTTTTCTGATATTTCATAATCCTCACAGTGATAGTATCATTCCCTATGTGGCAGAGCGCATCTTCCAACTGGAACCGGAGCCGCCAGCAGTGGACAGTCTGAACGAATATATCCTGTCTGCCTTGCAGGAAAAGAATTTGATACATTTCTCATTCTTCCTACACCACTACGAGCCGCAGCTTAACAAGCGCATCAAAGACTTTCTCGGTGTGGATGGCGGCGATTTGTACGACACAGACCGATTTATAGATATAAAGCTCTCCTGCCGGGAACAAATGCTCCAAAAACTGATGGACTATGACCTTACCAAGGGCGCAGAGTATGCTACATACATCTATCCGTTCATCCGGGATGCTATGCTCCGTTTTCGCATAGGCGAAGAAAAATGGTCGGTATCCTCTCTGACTAATTACAAAATGGTGCGGTCAATGGCTTGGCTGTACCACAATACCAAGGATGCGGTCAACGAGTTTTCCAAGAAATACAACTGTGATCTTGCTCTTGCCGAAGACTATCTGAAAGTTGTGCGAGGTATCCGCAATCAGCAGCCATTCTATGTGACAGACGAGAACGGCGAGGAAACAGGCGAGGATGTAGCCCTTGACGATAGCTGGAACTATACCGATATCCTCTGGAACGGCATACAAGCAGAAAAGGTGCAGCAGGCATTTGAGAAACTGAATTACCGGGAACAGACCTTGCTTGAAAAGCGTCTTGCGATCTGCATGACCTGTGGGCGTGTCAGCTCATGGAAAGACCACCCCACTTTTGAAGAACTGGCGGTTATGTTTGAGGGCAGCACAGCCAGCGGTGCAGAGAGAGCCTACCGCAGAGCAGTGGACAAGCTAACGGAACTGTTGGTTGCCGAAGGTGCGCTCCATGCTGTCCGGTTGAAACAGGTGTCCAAAACCAGACGAAAAAAGAAAATCGCCGCCGCAATCTACGAATACCAGGCAGACTGCGACGGCGAATGGGGTAAGATTTCATTTGATTTTGAAAGCAGCACAGCAGAGATCATCCATCTTGCCGATTGGGATACGATAAAAACCAACCGCTTTGCGAACAAGGCCGTAGCCTATCTTCTGAACTGTGAAAATGAGAAACTACCAAAGGAAACAATGGTGGCATTTGAACCATAAAAAGAAAAACCGCTACAACATCCATCCCACTTTGGAATGAGAATTGCAGCAGTTTATTTGCTGGGAACTAATTATTCGATATTTGTGATTTCCCAATCATCATTTACCAGATGGGTAAATCCTTTGTTTTCTTCTTCATCTGGAATTGATGCTGTCCAGATGATTTCTCCGTTTTCACCCAGGGCAGTTATTGTTAATCCTCGCAGATCAGTGTAGCCATCGAGGTTTTCGAGCCAGATGCGTTCGCCTTTCTTGAGCAGAGAACCATCTGCATTTTCAAAGCCGCCACTGGAATTTGGCATTGAAAGCTTGATGCTCTTAACACCTTCAGAACCAATGGTCAGATAAAACTTTGAAGGTTCATTCTCTGTAGATGGAAACAGAATTGCCTGGCGTGCTTCTTCGGTAGCGAAGATCCACCACTTGCCATTCATAAAGAGTTCAATGGTTCCCTCAGTTGCCCCGTATTGATAACCATATCCTGTACCAAAATTGGATTGATTGTCAACGCTGGGCTGTTTATTTCCATCAACCTGGGATGTGATTTCTCCATCCATAACACCACATCTTGCTTCTATTTTGCTTTCATGGCCAGTATCAAGATACAGTGTCCCGTTCACCATAACCATAGGGATTAAGTCCCATGTTTCGGTTTGCTTTATAACCTTGATTCCATAAACATCCGCAATTCGTGCAGGATAAGTTTCAAGGATTTCACCGGAGTATTCAATTTCAATCACATCTCCGATTTCAGGTTCTGGTGATGGATGAGCATTTCTGATAGGTACTTCAATTCGGTCTGCACTATTCAGTTCCCAGCTACCTTCAACAGGCTTCACAAGATAATAACCATTATGATCTTCCAGAATTTCAGCTTGGAAAACCTGATGCGCTTCGTTGGAAAAACCTTCAATCTGAATACAATTATTCTTGAAAACCAATCGACCAGTTTCTACCAGTTCATCAGTATTATATTTCTTTTTATCTACATAGAGGTATCCGTCAGCTTCATTAAATCTGAGGGTAAAATCGAAATATCCTCGATCAGACAGTTCATAGCTTGCTCCGTTTGCATAGTCATAGATGGTGACACGGTTATCAATCATGCCAGATCCCCAACTGATTGTAGAACACAACTCAGGCAAGCCGTCGCCGGTGAGGTCGCAGAAATAGGCGTTCCAGATGGGCATCCCGGTATACAACGAAGTGATTTCGTTACCCGTAACAGCCATCATTTCTCCATAAGTCCAACGGAAAGTCACATCCGGGAACTCTGGAAGATTAATCTCATGGCGACCACCTCGCTGCATCTCATCTGGTGTTTCAAGATAGTCAAACCATTTTGTAACAGACGGTACAGGTTCAGCAGCTGCGACATCTCCTCCCACACAGATTCTACTCAAATAATCTTGGAACTCTCCGTCGGATACAACATACCGTTCTCCGTTCCACTCGATATCTACCATATCATTGTCGGAGAGAGAATAACCGTTTATCCGGATATATGTGCCATCCTCCAGGAGTGCGCTGATTTGATATCCCGGTGTGAATCCACCATATTCATCGCTCTTCTTCGTGTTCTTGACCCCGGCCAGCCGAGAACTCAACTCACTAATCTGTGCGGGATTCATTTCAATAGCCACCGCGTCATCCGCATTTCGCATATCAAAATGATTTGCAGAAACGATGGTGTGTGTTGCTTCATCGAATTGGAATCCCATCGGGTTGGTCAAAAAGCAGAACGCAACGATCACACAGGCAATGACTGCCAGAATAATAATCCAGAACGCAGGTTTCTTATAATTCATCACAGACTTCACACGATCTTTAACACCAACTTCACCAAAGGCAAGTGGGCAGGCCGCAATCATGCGACGGTTGACGCTGCAGACCACAAGAGCCTGTGTATAGTCGGCTCTCTGTTCGTTGCCAAGTTCCTTGATGACCTTTTCATCACAGGCAAACTCAATGTCACGGCAAAGAAGTACATAAGCCAACCACATCAAAGGATTGAACCAATGAATCGTCAGCAGGAGAAAACCAAGAGGCTTCCACCAATGGTCTTTGCGGCGAATGTGCGCCTGTTCGTGGGCAACAACGTGCTCCAGATCCTGACCATTCATGTTGAACGGGAGATAGATTCTCGGTTTGATAATGCCCAGGACAAACGGAGAACTTACATTCTCACTCTGGAAAATGTTGCCCTTGTAGCGAACAGCGGTATCCACTTTACGACATAGGCGCCAATAACTAACTGCGGTATACAAGAGAAGGGCGCCGACACCAATCAACCAGATAATATTCAAAATCGGAATCCAAATCTGAAGCGGGTTTGCACTCGTCAATACATGCTGTGGTGGGGCAAATGAGGATAGAACAGGATTGACCACACTATTGATCGCCGGAACACCGCTGTCTATTGTGGGTTTGGCCGCCATTTCAATATCCAACGGAATTGTTTCTGAACTTGGGATAAGGCTTAATGCGCTCTCAAAAGAGAGCGGGCAAATCAATCTGACAGCCACGATACCCCAAAGCAGAACATTGACCCACTTGGGAGCTTTCTTCAAAACAAGCCTGAGTATCAGCACAGCCAGGATAAGCCAGCTTGCAGATATACTCATGTTGATAATTTTCAAAAAGAGTTCGTTCATTGTGAACCTCCTTTCCTGATGCGGTCGATCATGCGCTGTACCTCATCAAGCTCATCTTCGGACATAGCCTGATGCTTTGTAAAAGCAGCGATAAAGGCAGGCAGAGAACCCTCGAATTTTTTCTCAACCAGTTCATCGATCTCACACGCCTGGGCTTCATCTTTGGAAACGAGAGAAGTAACAGTGCCATTGTCGTTCTTCAGCACACCACGCTCTCCAAGACGCTTGATAACGGTATAAGTCGTAGTCCTTTTCCATCCGAGTTGATCCTGGCACAGCTTTACAAGCTCGACAGCAGTAACCGGCTCATGCTCCCACATAATCAAACAAAAACGATATTCACTTTCGTGAATCTTCGGAAAATCCATATTCACGCCCTCCTTGTCTACACCATTAGACTTCACACATAGTCTACCACATTAGACAGCCAAAATCAATAGAGTTCACAGAAAAGATACAAAAAAATTGCCCGCAGAATTTCTCCCACGGGCAAAGTGTTGGTTAGCTATCAAGCGGTTTGTATTCAGTTACAGTTTTCAAATAGGTTTCGGGATTACCGTTCAGTATCAAATCAGCATATCCAATCGGATCATTGTAGATCAGATAGTCCAGTTCTGACCGCTGATACATATTATCGGCAACCTCATTCTCCACGGCGATGGTATCAATGGCAATCATGCTGCCATCTAAAAATTTCAGTTCCACACAAGCGGTATCCATGTTAAACTCACAAGAAATCAATCTATCCATAAGAAACCTCCATTTTGCGGGATGTTAGATCATCCCAAAATATTTGAATGCTTCTCGGATTGCTTTCTCTTTTTCCGGCGGACACATGGGCTGTCTGGAATCCTCGGACTTCGGCAAATTGTAATTCTTGCCAACTTCAATCCCACATTTCCTCTTAATCTGTGAGATATAAAGGTTGGATACCTTTAACCCGCTATGCTCCAGCACATAGTCTTTGATCTGGGTGTAGGTTGCCCCATCCTGAAATTCGGACATATCCATATCTTCCAAAGAGAACTCAACCCGAATCTTTTTCGAGTCGACCTCACCCTTGGAAAGCAAGACAACCGTCTCACAATGCGGTGAAAGTTACTTCTTATACTAAATAGCGAAATCGTCATCTTTTGCGAAAAGGTTTATACCCCTCTTATGGGGATAGCCTTTACCCCCACTTCTGTATCACTTATCTGTGATTCTGTTCTTTAAATCCATATCATTCATCCAGTCTTGAAAAACTGAATAATTTTTTACATCTTCTCCAGCAGCCTTTATTCTATCCTCTGCTTTCTTTTGTTGTGCTACACTCATAGCTTCAGATGCTTTCTTTGCTGTTTCCATGATATGTATTAACTCATTTCCAAAAACACTCTGTATCTGCTGATCTTTCGCTTCAATACGCCCCACGCCATTCAAAATCTCTGTATTATTCCATACTTCTCTTTGCCCTTTATGATAAAGAGTAACAAGTATTACTCCCATCATATTTGTTAAAGTACCATAGGTCTTTTCATCTTCGTAACAAAAAGTGTAACTACCTATCCCTCTATGAAAAGTCGCATGCGGTTTCAAATCTGCAAAATTGCTCGCACCAACAGATAATTCTTTTATGTCATCAAAAAAGAAAATGTGATTTTCTATTTTCCCTAAATCATTACGTTTTCCTCGCAGGAATTCATTCATTATTTTTTCAGATTCAATCAAACATTCCAACGCATCTATACCAACCACTGAATTCTCAACAAAATCTAAAATATCCAAATAAAGACTTCTCCAATTAACAGAAGTTATAAAGTAAGCCAAATTCTCATCGTAGTCAAAAATAGTTTTCTCCTTTTTTAAATAAGGATGAAATATTTTGTTAGCAAACCAAGTTTCTTTTTCACTAAATAAATCCTCGCAATCTCCACACAACATGTACAACTTCTCGCTATCCTGTATGGTTTTGTTAGGGTTCTCTGTACTCCGAATATTCTATTGCTGTTTTCTTTAATGTCCTTACAGCCATCTTTGGCACTGTATGGCTCAATTCCAATTCTGCTTCATTTCCACACAATGCACATTTTGTTAAGTTATACATTTAAATCACCTCTAAGCATACTCGCACATTTATCATACCATATCCAACATCTTTCACTATCATAGAAGATTAAGTAAAAGCCAACCAGAAATTGTGACTCCTATTAGTATCCTTTCTTAGTAGCACGTCATCAGTTAGCCTTTATCAATGTTTCTTCATTAAATATTCAGTAGCAAAACACTTCTTTTGAATTCTTATTAATTATATCAGATATGTCGAATCCAATTACATCCGATATCCTCGACATGGTTCTTTTGAGTTCCTTTTCTATTTCATCTATGTGTTGAACTTTGAGTGCAAATGGTGCATCCGTCTCTAACAACACATGATCAATTGGTATAGCTTTTATCACTTCCATTCCCGATTTTGTTTTCAACATTCCCGGATTTATTGAAAAGTAGCATCCCAATTCAATCGCTTTTTCTAATTGTGGCATAGAACCTGTAAACCAATGAAATATATATTTATTACTCTTTTGTCTTTTGTATGTTCTTAAAATTTCAATTACCGTACTTGTCGATTTAAGTAAATGAATAGAAATCACTTTTTCACTGTATTGTTCACATAACTTAACAATCTCACTAAAAATATTTATTTGTAATTCTTTGGTCTGAATATATCCTTTACTAAAATCCAATCCCACCTCACCAATATAATGGCTTTTTTCAATGAGAGATTTAAATAACTGCATATCATCATAGCCACTAGATACTAATTGCGGATGCATCCCTAAACCAACATGAATATTTCTAGCATTCTTGCAAAATTGTATTTCTCTACTATATGCCTTCGGTGTAGTTCCAACCGCAAATAAATTCATATCAGAATTCTGTATTTCATTTATAAACTCTAGCATATTATCCATTAAATCTAAATGACAATGTGCATCATAAATCATTATTCTCATCCTCTTGTGCTAAATTATCCTGTATAAAAGCATCTACTTCTAATAATCCTCGTATATATGTATCAGCTAATTCTCTCAAATACTCATCATCCTGCGGTAATGGACCTGGCTTATGTATATAAAATAAAGCACGATTTCTATCCTGTTTTATTTTATCTATTGCATACTGGAAAGAGCGCAATTGAATTCCCATTCCTTCTGCATTTTTATTCTGCATTTCATAAATAGACGTTTCGGTATACACTGTTCCATCATCCCCAAACGCTTTATGCATTGCAGCTCTTCTAATTAAACAAGGAACACAATAACCACAATGTTGTTGACTGAGTTGTTTCCATCTTGCTTTTCCTGGTGAAGAACATGAGAATGATAATTTCATCGTCTCATAAAGAACATCCTTGTTTTTACATTCCCCTGCCATTTCTCCCTTTGTTTTATTCCAATAAGGATTTTTTACTGATAGATTTAACCCTAATCCCACTAATAATTCATTCCACAAAGAAAGATAAAATGGATGCGTTGTTCTTGTACTAAATGAACCTACTCTTGTTTCATCCAATGGTACATTCAAAGCAATCAGACCATTTTCCGGAACTAACAGTTCATTGATATTATCCATGCCAGTCATTGCAAAAAGGGCATAACCGATAAATAGGAATGATCTACTCCTTGTATTGTTATCATTACCACCTGCCGGAATATAATCACGTGGAAACACCATCCACAAATCTAACCATGTATGTAAAACATCTGGATATAACAAGTCAAATTTATTCACAATATTTTTTTGAGCATTTTTAGTAAGTCCTTCTCCAGCATGACTTATTAACAAGGTATTTTTCTTATTCTCCATCAAATTAATGGTACTTATAAGACTATCCATTCCACCAGAGAATAATGATACTTCATCATATTTATTTGATTTTTCTCTTACTTCCTCCAAATTATTAAACTGCCATGCTCTACTCGACAACGTAATTTTCCATAAATCTCCTGTAAGAAATTTTAACATACGTTCAACCGTACGAATCTGTGAGTCCCATATCTCTACATTTGATACCGGTATTTCTAGTTCAATTTCTCTCGTCCAAGAGTCCTGTCCATGCACCACTCTCTCAATTCGCGTATCAGCCATATAAACCATTGTTGCAAGCGACATGATATCAAATCCAATTTCAGAGGGATACACATTTTCTTCATATAATTTTTTCTTAATGTGGCTTAATCCATAGTTTAGTTCGCCATTAGAAAGCATAGGGACATCAACAATAACTGTGCCATCCATTTTCTGCGAATCTATATTTTCAATATCATAATTTGCTCTTAATTTATATCGACTCATTCATTTTCACCTGCACTTACCATAATTTCAAACGCTGCCTTATACACCCGGTCCACTATTCTTAAAGAATCACCTTGTCGAATATTTCCAGCCTTGATATCTAAATTGATAACAGCATCCGATACAGAACCCTTAACAAAATCCTTCATTTGAACAATTAATCTGTCTGATATAGCTCGTTCTTGCGGCAACAATATAATCTTGTTACCAATATCATTCGTGATTCTATTAAATATCGCATTTGCCATGGTGCGTTCCACAATCACCATAATCTGCTCTGAAGTCAAATCCTCAAATTTAATTGTAGCTATTTCTGGTGATTCTTCGATTGCGGAAATATAAGCCGACCTCGCAATGCCTTCATCTTGTGGTCCCCCATCTGGACAGATAAAGTCTGTAATAGCTATAAATGCGTCACTAGCTGTCTTATGTGAGAGATTCTCTATAGAAAGATACTGTTCAACAGCCCTTGCACCACCTGAAGCAAATACACCTGCAACATTTAATAATCTTGCAGAACTGCTTCTAGCAGCTCCCATTCTCTGTGTCGCATTTGAACTACCACCCAAAGAATTTCTTATGTAATTAGAGACACTTTTACGGCCTAAACTGCTATCCCGTCCTCCTGAATTTATATACCTCGTGAACTCTCCTCGTGGTGTTCTAAAGCGATCCACATCACCCACTGGTGGAATTTGACTACCATCGGGACCAAGTCCATTTTCATTTTGTGGATTTACATCTGGTTGCTCTAACCATGACGGTACCAAAGGTGTTCCACCTTTTTGTCCTCCATTATGTGTTGATGTTCCCATTTATTAATTACCTCACATCTTCTTTAAAGCTGCTTTAACAATTGCCGTCCCACTGCTTTTCAATTTATCAAAATATTGATTTACTCCTTTTCTTTCATCACAATCTTTTGGAATTGCTTTATCCCAGCCATGTATAATCCACACTCCAGCCTTATCTACAGGAATAGCATCTATAAAATCAACTAAACTTTTACGGAGTTCCGGCTTATTCTGTACCAATACAATCAAACCATCAATCCCTTTTGGTTTCATATCAAATTGCCCTTTTTCCATAATTTTTTGAGCAACAATTCCGAACACTTGATCTGATTCTTGATTTGTCAAATTTTTCAAATCTTCAACACGACCTACAATAATCATTTCATCTCTAAAAAGTAGCTCAACTATTTCTGATAGATCATTTTTAGAAGTTTTACCTGAAAAATAATCCATTTTTTCTTTACATGCATAATAATACGGTCTTAAGTCCTTATCTGTAATTTCTGGTTCTGTAGTAATCCACTTCCAAATCTTGTTTAAATCATACCATCGCTCTTTTGCTTCTACTGTTTTCTTATCTTCGACCATAGTTTTTATATCAGCTAGTATTTCAGGAACTTCATCCCATTTCCCTTCAGAATCCAAATGATTAGGTAATGCCTTATAAAAATCTGGTTCATAGTATTCTGCCAACATCATCTTTGCCAAAATCGCAAGTTCCAGTTCGTCTCCAAAGCCACGATTCTTAGCAATCTCATAACGTAACAAGAGCATATTTACAAACCTTTTTATCTTTCTAGGATTTCCATCTGTATTTTGTGCTAATAAATGGCATATTTGAGTGGCAATTAATACTTCCTTCGATGACTTTTCATAATCATTTCCAAGAATTTCTTTCACGTCATCAACCGTAAGACTTTCTACATTCCAAGGCTTTCTGATTCTAGATAATCCCTCTTCTCTCAGCTTTTTATAGTTTTCATTTTCATCTGGCAAAACAGAACCCACCATAAGAAGCATTATGTATATACACGCTTCTACCTCACCTAATGCTGGAATTCTAAACGGAACTTGAATCAACTTTTCCAAATACTTATTTGCAAAGGCCTCACCTGCATTAAACTTATTTTCATCTGTTGCATCGGGAAAATGTTTTTTAACCGCATAGCGAATCATTCCCTCGTCTGCTGCAATTACAAATGCTGTTTTTTCCGTAAACATAAACAGTCTTACAGCCTCTAACGTATTAATCGCCACATCAGGTAAACATCTGTCAAGATCATCAATTAAAACAATAAGTTTCTCAATAGCTGCATCTTCTAGCAGTTCGGCAAAATTTTCCTGAAACTCTGAAAATTCTTTATTACTTGATATGTCCTCTGTGATTTTTGCGTCACTTAAATAACCTCCAATAGATTCAATTGCTCCAGCAATTCCCTCTTCTGTAGTTACGGTTGATTTTAAAATATCCATTGTTGAAGATAATAACGTAAGCGGTGCTGTACCTGTCGCAATTCCTAAAGCGGTTTTACCCGCAGTCTTAGCAACAGTCATCCAATTTATATTTTTCCACAGTTTTTTTAATATTTCCCCAGACTTAACGCCAAGTTTCTCTTTCTTCTCAAGCTCTGAAATAATAGAACTCATCAAAGCTACTTTTGAGTCTTCAAATCCCTGGTGTTTCCAACCGTTAAATCGGATACAAGAATACTTCTTTCCTGACACTGAAGAAGCCAGTTTCACTTCATTTTCTACCATTTCAAGAATGCTGGATTTACCAGCACCCCAGTCCCCATGAATACCGATAGAAATCGGTTGTTCTTTACTATCCTTAATAAGAGAAACTATTGTCTTTGCTATTGCTTCATTATTAAGTAAATCAACTTTGGTTTCATTATCAGATAAAATCATATCTTCAACCCCTTCATTAATTTCAATTCATATCCTCACTAATAACTGTAGCAAGTAACGGTTTGTATAATTATATATATTAAAAATACTCAACACCTTAATTTCTACATTATTTTACCATATTCCCATTTATTTTACCATCTTCAAAAGAACAAGAAAAAAAGCCGATCAGGAATCGCAACTCCCAATCGGCATCTTTTCTTACTCTTCTTCATTTTTACATTCAATCTCCGTTCCGTCCAGGAACACCACCAACAATGTTCCATCCTCAAAAACCTTGATGTGGTCCAGTGTTTTCAGCATGAAGTCCGTATCCATCTCTGTCAGAGGTTCTGCTCCATCGGTGTATTCTATGAACTTCTCTGCCCGATAACCTTCCAATAGGTTCTCGCTCTGCAGCTGTTCTGTCCACTGCTCCATGAAATCCTCTCGGTTCTCCACCAATGCGTTCCAAGCCATCAGATAAGCCTTTATCAGCGTTTCTTCCTCCACATGGCGATTGACACATCCCATGACTCCTTTGACCTTGTACCGTTCACTGCATTGCCATACCTTACGGTCAACACCCGTGCTGCTCCGCCAGCCTTTCCGTGCAAAAACCTTATTGCAGTCTCCGCAAATTATCTTGGATGCAAATGGATTGCTTTCCGGCCGGTGGGAATAGGAGTTTGTCCCATGCTCCTCCAGATACTTTTTCCTGCGTTTTATTTCAAGCTGTACACATTCCCATATCCGCTTTGAAATGATGGCATCATGGTCATCCTCCACATAAAACATCTGAATTTCCCCTTTGTTCTGCGTCCGTTTCTTGGTGAGGAAATCCACCGTATAACTTTTCTGCAGCAAGGCATCACCCTTGTATTTTTCATTTTCCAACATACTCATTAAGGTTGTGGACTGCCACTTCGTACCGCCATCCCAATTTTTCACGCCTTCTCGTTCAAAAATCCTCTTGATGTAATCGGTTGTTTTTCCGTCCAGGAATTCCTGATACAACCGAATTACAATCGGCTCCTGTGTCCTGTTGATTACCAGCTTCCCCGTTTCATCCGTATCGTAGCCAAGAAAACGCTTTGTACTCATTTTGTGTTTTCCTGTTTCAAACCTTCTACGGATTCCCCATGTGCAGTTCTCTGAAATGGACCGGCTCTCATCCTGTGCCAGTGAGGAAAGAATGGTCAGCAGCACTTCGCCCTTTGCATCGAGGGTATTGATATTTTCCTTTTCAAAAATAATCCCTATCCCTAAATCTTTCAATTCTCGCACATAGTTCAAGCAGTCCAGCGTATTTCTTGCGAATCGGGAAATGGACTTGGTAATAATCATGTCTATTTTCCCCGCCCTGCAATCAGCAATCATGCGGTTGAATTCATCCCTCTTTTTGGTATTGGTTCCCGAAATTCCTTCATCCGCATAAGTCCCTGCATATTCATAAAGAGGATTTTCGCTAATATAATTTGTGTAATAATTGACCTGATTCTCATAGCTTAATAACTGTTCTTCTTGGTCGGTTGACACTCGGCAGTACGCTGCCATCTTCAATTTCTGCACTGACTGTGCTGTTCCTGATTCCGCAGTCAAAATCTGCTTTGCTGGTATAACAGTAATGTTTCTTGCCATTTTTAACCACCTCCTCAATCACTGTCTGTTCCGTAATGTTCAAACCTTGCAATTCGGCATCATCAATCCTTATCCCTTTACATGCCTTGACTCCTTTTTCAATGTAGGTACTGCAAAGCCATTGGATTTTCTTCTTGTAAACCTGTCTGCGCCGGAGTGTTTTTCCGCAGTAAGGGCAAATCAGCATTCCGCTTAAGGGATAGCGGTTTTGGAACTTCATTGTGCTGTCCTGCCCGATATTCCTGTCACGCTTTCTCTGTTCCCTGACTTCCTGCACCTTTTCCCATACCTCCGGCGATACAATTGGTTCGTGATTTTCCGAAATGTAATAACTCTGCACTTCTCCGTTGTTTTTCCTTGTATGGTTTCTTTTGTTTTCAGGGGTGTAATACTTCTGCAGATGAAAATCCCCTTTGTACTTTTCATTGCAAAGCATCCCATTGATGGTCCCGCTCTCCCATGTTGTTCCCGTCACTGTTTTCACGCCCAGGTAATCAAGCAGCTCCCCAATCCTTGACGAGCCGACATTCAGCAGATAAAGGTCAAAAGTCAGACTGACAATTTCCGCTTCCTTTCTGTTCACAATCAAATCTCCATATTCGTTTTTGTCATAACCGAGGAAGCGGGATGTGGTAATCATCACTTCTCCTCTCTCAAACTTCTTCCGAATGGACCATTTATTGTTTTCACTCATGCTTCTGCTTTCTTCCTGTGCAAAAGAAGCGAGGACGGCAAGCATCATCTCACCGTCCCCTGATAGAGTGTTAATGTTCTGTTCTTCAAAAAAAATACCGACACCCAGTTCCTTCAGTTCCCTTGCGAACTTTAGAACGGTGACGGTATTTCTAGCAAACCTCGATATGGATTTTGTAATAATTAAGTCAATCTCTCCTGCCCTTGCCTTTTCCATCATTCTCTGGAACTGTGGGCGGTTCTCACAATAACCGGATATGCCCTGATCAGCAAATACTCCGATAAATTCATATTCCGGATTTCCGGTAATCATTCTCTCATAAGTTTCCATCTGGTTTTCAAGAGAGTCTTCCTGTCTTCTGCTGTCTGTGGAAACTCTGGCATAAGCACAAACCCTTTTCTTTTGTAAGACCGAAGCTGGTCGTTTGTTAATCACTTTTACTCGCACGTTACATCACTTCCTTCAAAAAACCTTTTCTTAAACTCTTGAATTCTTCGGAAAATGGCCTGCGCATCCTCTACCTTGTCAATACACACCACTTCCACATTTTTCTTACTGCAAATCAGCATGAACTCCATAAACTGTCCCCAGTTACGGGCAATCGTGGCAGCCCTCATGGTAACCACCACATCTATCTTCTTTGCTGCGATTTCCGCTTTCAGACGATTAAATTCTTTTCTGTTCGGGTCGGCTCCTGAAGCTTCCTCAAAGAATATCTGCAAATCCCATTTCTGTTTTCCATATTCTTCTTCCAACCGTCTCATTACATCGTCCAGATATTTTTCATAGTCTCTGTCACGATGGTTGACTCTGCAGTAAAAAGCTACTCTATTTATCGTTCCTGCAATCACCATATAAATAAGTACTCCTTTCGTTTTTGGTAGTATATAAATCACTCTAAATCCCTGTAAAGTCAAGCAATTCTACGGTTTCCACCCACTCTTTTTTCACTCTGTCCAAACTTGTCAGGAGCCGAAAAAAGCAGCCGGACAGAAACCTGTTGTCTCTGTCCGGCTTGCTTCTAAACCCTCTCGGTATAATCCAGTGAAATCCATCCGTCACGATTTTTCTGATAAGATTTCAGAAGCCCCCAAAGGCTCGCACCCTTGCCTTCTGCTTCTTCCACAATAGTGAAAGCACCTTTTCCGGTGTACTTACCTGTTTTATCGTAGTCTGTTCCCGGACCCTTGCGGATGTTCAAATCTTCGATGGATACTCTCACAAGATACGGTGTAAATGTATCATTGGAATAAATCACTTTACCTGATTCATCAAATACGGAATATCCCTCATTTTCATCCGCACACCTCTTGGCATTTTCCAAACTGTGAAATGCACCCTTCTGTGTGGCGGCATCTGTCCATGTCTTACGCACACGATACCAGACTTCCTCCGGTTCTGTTGTCTCGCTCTTAATTCCAATCATTGTATTTAAGATTGTAATAATCTTTGCACCATATCCGGCTCCTGCTGCCCACCCCTTTCCGTCTGGATTTTCTTTCTGTCCAAGCCACTCCACATATTCCGCACAGCCTCTTGTGACATACTTAAAGCGTGGATCAACACATTCACTCTTTAAATCCACTGTGGAAGCATAGGCTTTCAAATGCTGAACCTGCGCCCTGATACCAAGCTGTGGTGTATCAAAGGGATTTCCTTTCATTCCATTTGAAGTCACTCCCATGCCGCAGAAATTATTCTGGTCGAGTGTAACTGCAGAACCGGAGAATCCAAAATTACCTGTTTCCAGACAGGACTGTGCAAAGGCAATATCACCACGGACACCCTCTGCCTTTCCTTCCAAAAGATAAAGCGGAATCATATCAACAACCGACTGTGCAACATCTGGATTCTTTTCTTTAATATAAGCTGTCATCTGCTCCACCGTTGCCACTGCGTTACCCATAATCTTTGTAAGAGCAGTTTCTTCCTTTTTCGTTACTCCATAATAGGAAGCAATACATTCTGCTTCCGCTTTGGCGAGCTTCTGCAGATTACTGTCACTGGAAAGCCATTTTGTTGCTCTTGTATTGGTATGGAATGAATGCTCCAGAATAATACCCGGTGTTCCTACCGCATTTGCTCCACGAAGCACTCCATAGTATTCTCCGTTTGTACCCTGACGTGTTGCGGTTCTTCCACTCTGTGCAGTTCCCATCACTGCCTCCACAACCTTTGCCAGCTTTAGACCAATATCCGTGCTGCTTCCATTTAAAAGGACATATGCCACCGGATAATCCACATTTTCGTTTACACCATTGCCTACAGCATTGGAATGGACAGAAATAAAGAGGTTGCAGCCCTTGGAAGCCGCACCTCTTTCATACAATGCTCTGTCCGTATTCTGATTTGTCCTTGTGGTTACCACACCGATACCAAATGCCTCCAACTCCTTCTTAAGATAATTATGAAGTTTCCAAGTCATGTCCGACTCATAATAAGACGAAACCGCAGGGCTGCGGTTGTATTTACCGTAATGCCCTGCGTCCAGACATACCTTTATTGCCATATTACTCATCCTCCTTTTTCTCATCAGCTTCTTCGTGCAGCTGCTCCAATACCTCTTTCAGCTTCTTTGGAACCGGAAGTCCGATAAGGGCAACATTCTCAATAATGGAAATTCCCTCATTGGATAAGTAAAAGAAAATGACTGCGGTGCGGAGTACACTTCCGTTCTGGATGACCTGCGTATCAAGCACATGGCCGATACCTACCAGACAGAAGATTGCCACCTTTTTGCAGATGCCTTTAAAACCAACCTCGCTGGATACCTTTTTCTGTACGAATGCTGCCATAAGCCCGGTGACATAATCGATGACCACAAACATAAGGAGTGCATACAGAAAACCATCCAATCCTCCAAGAAACCAACCCATAAAGCCTCCTATTCCTGCAAATACATACTGCACTGTTGTTACTGCCTGTCTCATAACTGTTACCTGCCTTTCTTTGTTTTTTGGTATGAAAAAAACAGCCCGCAAAAGGCTGTTTGATTCCAAAACTATATCTGATCTGGCATACTGTCCCATAACCTCATATCTTCCTGACCAAGACTCCATATTGCAATCCCTGACACGCCATAGGTGTATGCTGCTTCATTTGCCCAATAGACAATACTGTCCACATCGGAGTAATACATAATAGAAAAACCATCCGCATCTCCAAGATACATCCTCGAAAGCCAGACATTCAAATCATGTGGTACTACCTTCATTTCATAATCGTTGCCACATTCCAGTGACATTTCATGGGAATGGAAAAAGTCGTAATCCATAGAAATATCCTGGCTTCTTGTGCTGATTTCCTCCACATCAGAATTGACACGGAACAATTCAAATTCATTATCCCATGAAATTCCGGTACGAGTACATCTTCCAAAAGTAGTCTGCTTTCCATCCGGGAAGGTAATATCAAAACACTCATAAGGTTCATAATACCATGCATCACCCAGTCGCAAGAGGTCACACACCACTCCCTTCTCCGCCATGAATCCCACATATCCAGTTTCTGCAGTAATGGTTGCTGTAAACCTTAGTGTGTAGGCAGCACCGGAATATACTCTTACCTTATTTCCACGGATTCTCATTTCCACGGTATATAGGCTTGGATTACTCCGTAAATCTGCATTTGAGGTCTTACTGAAAGAAGATGCATAGCTGCCAAGTTTCTTACTTCCCTGATACAATTCCACACACTGGGTATCGTAATTTATACAGCAGAAAATGCTTCCAAGAAACACTCCTGCCTTACCACCTCCCGATGATTTAAAGGCAAATCTCGCCCTCACATGGATTTCAGAAAATCCGGTGTAATCCAGTGCTAGTTTTCCACTGCCTTCCAGCTGCGAATACTTACGGACACGGTCAGAACTTTCATCCTTCCAAATCTTCCACGAACCGTCAAGCACTGTAAAATAGTTGGTAGGGATTTCTGAATAATCACAGAAATCTTCATACCATACAAGCGCACTTTCCGGCTTTCTGCGAAGTACCTCTGCAGTAACCTTAAATGCCCTATCGGGTTGTACCATTTCTCCGTTCACATCCATGAATTTTCTTGGCTTCAATCCATAGTACACTTCCCCGGCAGTCGCTTTCTGTGAAAAATCCGAACATACCCGAAAGCCATAAAAAACCACCCCAGGCACTCCACCGGACACAGTAATGGTGTGCTTTCCTGCTGACAAGCTGACTCCACTTTTTAATATCCTCCAGAATTTTTTTCTCCAATATAAGAAATACATCCTTGATTCCGACAGCATCTGACTGTCCCCATCAAGACTGATTCCGATGCTATTCTTATCCCATCTTGGATAGACTATCTCAACTGCCACATCATATGTTCCGGCTGTTGGTACTTCAAATGTGTATTTCAGCACCGCTTCTTCATCCAAAACAGACGCATATCCTTCCCCAATGACTGCATTGCCAGAATAAGAATCCGGCACACCATCTCTGTCAACGCTGATTGTTCCAAAGGATACCTCCTGCTGTTTCAGATAGGTTGTAAGATATTTTCTGCCACTATAGGTTTCTTGCTTTGTCGGCTCTGCTATTTCCCTGCTCGTATCCCATCCTTCCATGAAGTCATACACCTGAAGCAGTCCCCAAGGGACCATATCCGTCCAATCCCAATAAGAAAAGAACGGTATAAATGGTTGCGGTGGGGCATCCCCTGTATGATTATATAAGCCCTCCATCCAATATTTCGCAGCATAATAGGTAAGGCTTGTTCCCCTATAAGTCGTGCCAAGATTCTCCGTAGTATCGTATATCTGCCATCTCCATCCATATCCAGGAAGTCCCATCATGATTTTGTCCGGGTTCATTGCATTGGCAGCATAACTGTAGATGCCTTCAAGCCAGCTTCTCGGAGATACCGGTCCCGGTGCTGAACCCGCCCAACTCATACCATAACTCATGATTGCTGCTGTGTCGCAGTATGCATCCAAATCGGCATACACGCACCAATTCTCGCCGCCAACCGAACCGCCAACACTGGTCATACCCGGAAGGCAGATATTTACATGAAGGTTTGCTCCCTTTGCTTTTACAGTAGAGTAAATCCGTGAGAACAGCGCATTTGCCTTTGTTCGGTTCGCCAACTCCCCTCCACGTTCCAAATCAATATCTATCCCGGAACACCACGGATATTTGTCAATAATTCTCACGATTTCTGAAAGGAACGTATCCTGTGCGCCATTCGTATTCTCTCTGAGTGCTGTAAAAATAGATGCAGTACCATGATTCATAATGGTCAGAAGCCATTTAATATGTGGCCACTTCTTTACATAAGGAAGGATGGTACTGACCGCAGTTCCCGTCTCGCTGATTGTTCCATCTGCTGAAACCTCAAAGGTAAAAACACCAACATGAGACAGCTTATTTCCTTTTTCTCTTAACACCTGATGCATTCTCGTATTTCCCATGAATGTCCATGCCATGACATTTCGGTTACTTGCCCTTCTCACATCCGTTTTCCTCCAATCCCGTATGCCATCTCCTGAAAAGACATGCGTACAAGTGCTGACTTCCTGTCCTTTACTTTAATCTGATGTTTACTATCCCCTGCTGCCGAATAAGAATAAAATCCATCAGCCCTAATCCTGCTTCCATTCCTTGTTGCCACCCTTGCATCAGCATTAATTTCAACAACATCATCTTCCAAAAAACCACTCTGCAGAGTCAGCTTGTGACTTCCGTAATTATGAGCCACACTCATGTCTCCTGCTGCCATCGTATCTTTTGGAATGATGTGATAATTCAGCCCGGCTGATACTTCTCCGTCATTGGTAATCACTGCTGTAACACCGGAACGGACAATCCCATTAAAAAAGCGGACAGGTGTTATCTCCCCATCCACACGTTTTTTCTGCAAAAGTTCCAGATTATTTACCACATACCCGGTCAGCCATTTACCTTCCTGAAACATGATATCTGTTATATAAAAGGTTCCGGTACAATTCTCTAAAATTACATTTACGGTAGCCTTTGCCACCTTCTTTTCTTCATGTGTATTGATTGTTCCGGCAAATCGAATAAACTCCATCCTCACACCTCCTGTGCATCAAAGGTGTACCTCTGTTCTGACACATGGGAAACCCATGCGGTTGCTACCGAACCGCCCTGCAGCATAACATCCGTAAAACGCACGGTTCCTGTACAGTCCTGCACCACTACCCTTACCGTCAGTTTTTTCACTTTTTCTATTCCGGTAACACTGACCGCTCCTGCCGACCTCGTAAAATACATGGTGCATTCCTCCTAATACAACTCTACAAATCTTGTTTCTTCCGAACCATCCTCATATTCAATGATAAGTTCAATGCCAACCCTTCCATTCGCTCCCTTTTTCAGATTTTCAGTTACTATGCTTGCCGATACTGTGTAGCTGCTTCTGGTAGCCGGATATACTTCCTGTGACAGTGTTTTTGTGGTATTCAACGCTCCCACACACTTAAAACTTGCATTGCCGGAAGCACCGTTTTCTCCATCCACCTCAAAACCTGAATTCTGCCAATAGCTGAATCCATCATCTGCTCTGGAATTCAGCAGATGGTTGTTTACCACCAAATCCTTCATCTCCTGTCTGTCCAGCAAATCCGATGAGGAAAGAGTATCTGCTGCCTTCTCCCACGAAGCAGATGAATCACCCAGTTCTTTTAACTTGGTGGAAAGCTCAATGACTGTCTTCCACGGCTCTTGCACGTTATAATCCATACGAATAATTCTCGTGCTGATTCGGATTCCCAAATCCTTATCATCCACGGTTACCACATCTCCGATACCGAAACTCTCATGCTCCCACCCAGTCAGTACAGACAGATCCATTACCTGTATGACATAAGAAATACTCGGCTTAGAATAATCTGCCAGTCGCATTTCGGTATATTCAAGCATCTGATATGGATTGGTAAAAGAGGAACAATCAAGCGTTGATACCCTGATTTCTGAAGAATACTCCGTATTCTCCACATATTCCTTTCCATTATTGATACTTGCAAAGGTCATACCATCTGCACCATAAGCATAGAGTCTTGTCACAAGACTTCTGGTATCCACCACCCGCTGTATGGATTTCATATTTTTACGATAGGCAAACACAGCACCACTGTTACTTCCAGATTGTGTCAGAAGGCTGACCTGTTTATTTACATTGTCAAACTCCAAATCACCACCATAAATGGACTGAATGGTACGAAGCATGGAAAGGGCATTTTTATCCGTGGACTGCCAGGAACGTTTCGTTGATACCGTTATTTTTCCAACACTCCATCCGGTTCCCTGCAGTGCATAAGCCATCGGCTTTTCTGCGGTTTCCGCTTCATATGTCTGTTCACTTTTCTTTTCAGAATATGCAAGGTCATAAAACGCAGCTTCCGCATAAATGCTCGTTACCGTCTTTCCGTCCTCACCCTTATCATCCGTGACTGTTCGGATACGGTAAATATCCTTAGTAATCTGCAGTTTCTTTTCATTATCGAGATATGATCGCTTCCCATCTTTGAATGGAATAGAAAATTCCAAATAGTCAGAACCGTTCAATTCACTCGTAACAATAATGTCATAGGCATTTTCTAATACTGCTTCCCTGATTCCACCATCACTTAACACCACCGGCCTTGCATATCCCAATTTAGAATAGGGGGCCTTTGGTGTCTCGTATATCTGAATTGCACTCAGTTCCGGTGTCATAGACGTATCTGTTGTAGAAAGCGTCATCTGTATCTGAATGTATCTTAAATTTGGAGATTGTATCACTCCATCCGTTCCAACCGCTTCCCAATCTGAAAAAGATACATCTTCCAAAGAGTCAGATGTTCTTGTTTTGACTTCCGAAATGGATGTAATCCCTGCATCCACCGTACCGACAAGCTGTATCTTTCCCTCTCCGGCAAGACCACCTTCCCCAAGGTCTAAAATCCTTGTATAAAGGACACCGCTTTCTGCATATACACCGTCCGTCTGCTTTAAGGTCACACTGCCCGGATTTGATATGGCATCCACAGACGAGTCCACATCTGCACCATTTGCTAACAGACCGGAAAGAAAGTGTGCTTCCAAATCATCAATTGTCAGATTAGAATCCGTTTCATAAAACCAATCATCAAATCCTCCGGCAAAGTAGTAACTGTCTGCATACATTCCCATGACGATATCTGCAGTACAGGAAGGATTCAGTTCCCCGGTAAAAGAACGAATTGCTGTCTTAAACACATCCCCTGTGCTTCTGTCACAAACAAGGCTTTGTACAGTCTTTGCCTCCAAATCAATGACCGTTCCAATAAAATACGCACCATTGTTTTGCAGCACCACCCCCATCGGGTCTGGCTCGATAACGTCATAAATCAGCGTACCAGAAGCATCATAAAGCATATTTCGCAATCTTCCTGAACGAAGGGAAAGATAAAACAGAGGATTTCCCGGACCGCTTCTGGTACTGAAAATAGGTACAAATGTTGTCCCTACCGAATAAGTAGTTGGGTATATCCACCCTCCTGCCACGATTCTCTTTCCCAATTCTGTGAAGAAATCCCCTGTATTCGTTGCCCTTAGATGTGTTTTTTCCGTTGCTGGATTTACGGTATTGAACCGAAAAAATTTCCCAAGTTTTCCGGCACGGGTAGATGCTGTTGTTCCCGACCATCCATTGATGGTAAAATTTCTCGCATGACCGGACGAATCGTGTAGCGTTGTATCATCACCACTCGGTGAATCATTCATTTTCCACTGTGCCTGTGTATTGGCTGTTTTCCGAAATTCGCCTGTGAAATCTTCGGTTGCATTTACAAGCAGTTTTAATCCCATTACACCCACCTGCTCCTTCCCTGTATCGTAAGTTCCGTAAAGGTTGCACCACTTACAGAAACCAGAACCTCATTACCGCCCGGATTCAGTTCCGGGAACACCAACTCATCAAGCTGTGAAAGAGCGTTCCGCAATGTTACCCCGGTATTGGAATCCACAACTTTAGCCGTCAGCTTTGCCGTATCAAGTACAAAGGTTTCTCCTTCCGCAAGTTTTCCTTTTACACGAACCAACTCCCCATTTACTTCGATATCCACATAAGAAGAGGTGCTGTCCATAATCGCTTTTAATTCAAAAATCGGTTCAGATATAAGATTTCCCTTTTGTCTGTTTACAGTGGTCTTGCCCTCTGCTGCGATAGAAAACACCTCATCCTCTACGGCATAACCGAATGGATCAGGACAGATAAACTCCAAAGAAAACGTACCTGCTGTCCGTGATACTCTTTCCATGCTGATTTCCGTATTCAGTCTCGCCATAAAATATCTGTCCGGATATTCATCAAAAATCAATGGCTGAACCCCTCTATACGGATTCAGCCACCCATTAATTTCATCTATTCTATGTACCAGAGCAGAAAAATCCTGCTCCGGGAACACGGAACATTCCACCGGAATGATACGCTCAGAATACTCCATTCCAAAATCCAGTATCCCTGACCTTCCCGGTATGCTTTCCGTATTATTTCTAAAAGCCGGAAGCATGGGATATCCCGTAATTCTTGCTTTCAGCTTTTTTTCCTTCGAATGAATTCCCTGAAATGAAAATCCCATGCTTCTCCTCCTTCTTAGGTGATTGGTATAATTCCCTGTGCCCTCGTTCCCGACTGCATCAGGTTATACAGTCCCTGTGATACCTTTCGAATATCATCCTCACTTCGTACTACCATCTGTGCTACACTCACAAGCGGGCCGGTATAAGTAATCACCGTTCCGCCACTTCCCGAACCGGAAGTCTGTGTATTCGCTCCCACCCTTGCATCTACATCAAAGTCTGTAGGAATGGCATTGTTAATATCCTTTGACACCTTATCCATTTCATCTGTGAAGCCCTCGCCAAGACCTTTGGCCATGTTGTCACCAATTCCAGCAAACACACGGGATGGTGAATGGATACCGAGCAGGCTCTTGATACCGCCAACGATATCCCCAACAAAACTGGAAATCTTGTTCTTTACCCACGAAATCATGGAAGAAACACCACTCCAAAGTCCGGTCACGATATTCTTTCCGACACTCACAATAGAGGTCGCAGCTTTTCCAATACCGGAAATAATGGCTGTCACGATTTGAGGTAAACTTGCCACCAGCTGTGGTATCGCCTTAACCAATCCAACCGCCAGCTGAACCACCAATTTAACACCCATCTCAATAATCTTAGGCAGATTTGTGGTTATGAAATTGATGATGGACGAAATAATCTGAGGCAAAGCAGCCACCAATTTCGGCAGTGCATTCAGAAGTCCCTGGGCTAATCCGGTAATGATGGAAAAAGCGGCATCCAGAATTTTATCCATGTTGTTCAGCAAAGTAGTGCATATTAAAATCACCGCATCGACTATGGTCGGAATCAACTGTGGCAGTGCCTCTCCTATTCCGGTTGCCAGTGTGACAATCATCTGAATCGCAGCATCGACCAACTGTGGCAAATTCGCTAAAATTCCGTTGACCAGTGTAAGCACCAACTGCAAAGCGCCCTCGGTTATCTGAGGAAGGGCGGCTATCAGTGAATTCAGAATAGTCAGCACAATATTTGTCGCAGATTCAATCAAAATCGGCAGATTTTCCAGAATCGCACCTCCGATAGAGGTCACGATATTAAGTCCCAACTCAAGGAACATCGGCATCTGCTCTGTGATAATGGCTGCCACATCTCCTATGGCTGTTCCAATTGCCACACTTATCTGACTGAAATCTCCGTTTGCTTCATTGATTGCATTTCCCAGTGTGGAAAATACATCTGTTATTCCTGCGGACATCTGGCTTACCGTTGGTAGGAACACACCCTCAATGGAGCGTTTCGTTCCCTCCAATGCAGAATCCAAATCCGCATATTTTATTTCATTAATTTGTGACAGGGCATCATAGCTTGCAGCCGCCCCATCTTTCATCCCGGCAAGCACGGGAAGTACATTTGCCTGTAAATCTTCAAACTGTGTACCGAACAGTTTAACCGCAGCCGTGTTCTTTGCTATCGGGTCATCCATATTATTTAAGGTATTCACAACTTCGAAGAAGGCCTCCTCGGCACTCTCTCCTCCGGCAGCAAACCGTTTCGTCATTTCATCTGCATTCATCCCAAGTGCCTGAAATGCTTCTATAGTTGTATTGCTTCCGTCCTTTGCCCTTAAGTTAAATTCCTTAACGGCATCACCGACTTTATCAATGGAGAAAACACCTGCTTCTGCACCATTGATAAGTCCGGTAACAAACTGATCCGCTGACAATCCCAATGCGGAATACTGTGCGGAATATTCATTTAAGGTATCGAGTAAATCCCCGTTTTGGTCTGCACCATTCTGTGCGCCGACTGCAACGATGTTATATGCTTCCTCTGCTGTCACACCAAAGTTCTTCATCAGTGCATTGGCAGCACGAGCCGATTCCTGCAGATCATATCCGAAGGTATCACGCAAAGCAAAACCGGACTCTGTGGCTTTCTGTAACTCATCCCCCACAAGTCCGGTTGTTTTCTGTACAATGGATAATCCCTCTGCTACATCCTCAAGGCTGTCACCGAAATTATTGGTATAGACCTTCTGTGCGATTGCACCAAGTTCCTCTAATTCCGTGCCTGTTGCTCCTGTGGATGCGGATATCTGATTGACAGCCTTATTATATTCATCACCCAGTTTTACCAGTTCCACGCCTGCTGCCACAACGGCAGCACCAATGGCAGCTGCCGCTGCTGCGATAGCCGTACCGACTCCTGCGACAACAGAACCGACCTTTTCGAACTTACCGGATGAATCCTCTGCCACATCTCCGCTGTCTGAGAGTGATTCTGCAAAATCATCCGTCTGTTCTTCTGCTTCCTCCATCTCCTGTCCCAGTCTGTCAATGGCATCCTCATTAGCTTTCAATTCAGACTCCATTTTATTCAAATCAGCCTGTGCATTGTTCAGCTGTATCTGCCAGCTTCTGGTTCGGCTATCCGCTTCCCCAAAAGAAGAGGAAGCATTTTCAAGTGCCGCCTGTAAAGTCTGCACCTTATTTTTCTGTGCTTCTATCTCCTTCGTCAGCACACCGTTTCTTGCACTTAAGGACTGGATGGATTTATCGTTTTTATCAAATTGCGATGTGACAAGGTTCATTTCTGAACCAAGCACCTTAAAAGCGGAGTTGATTTCCTTTAGGGCATTTTTAAACTCCTTCTCGCCCTCAACTCCCATCTTGACACCGAAACTCTCAGCCATCCAAACACCTCCTTAGATGCCTTCCGGTATGATATCCTCAATGAAAACCTCCCTCTTAGGCTTTGCAATTCCAAGAAACTGTTTGTGAAGTTCCCATTGATCCATAAGTTCGCCAAGCGGTGTCAAAAGCACTTCCTCTTCCGGTTTCCGTAACTGTGTTACTCCGATATACACGAACCGGGCAAAGCTCACTTCTGGTGGCTCTGCCCGGTCTGTGCGTTTCCCTTTTCATTTTTCTCCGGCATGGATTCCACATGACGCTTCGTGCCTTTTAACATTGCTGCCATGATTGCATCCTTATATTCTGCCAGTTCATACGGATTGGTAAGAAGTTCTATTTCATCTTCTGTAAGAAGCGGTTTCGGTTCATCCCTGTGCTGTAAATTATGGATGAGGATTTCCTGATTTGCCAACAATGCAATCAGCCAAATAACCTCTCCCAACGATTCCTCCATCGTTGCATTCTTTAACAGCTTGTCACCGAGTTTCTCCAAACCGCCATACCGCTTGGTAATATCCTTTGTTGCTTTGGTGGTAAGAATCAGCTTGTGTTCCACACCACCGATTGTAATAACCTGACTTCTATCTTCTATACTGTACATACTGCTTCTCCTTTCAAATCCCGGTTACCCGGTTTCTATGCATCCTCTTCCGATACATTTGACGCTTCAGTTGTATAAGCAGGCTCGTAAACCTCTTTATACCAGCTTCCGATAGTTGTTGTATTTACACCGGAATCATCCTCACTGACCTCCGCTTTCCACGGATGTCTGCCCTTTCCGTCCACCTTATTTCTGCGCATTACCGTTCCTTCAATGCTTGGTGTCTGGAAGTTTATGGATTCTCCCTTTGTTTCCAAATTGGTAGCCGGAACCGCAAACTTCACACGGTATAACCAGAAATAACGGTATTTTCCGTTTGCCTTCTTTGCTCTGAAGCCGACTGCTACAGGCTTACCGTCGTCTTCCGATGTGGAAACCAGTACACCATTGCTGTCAATCTCTGCACCTGTCAGTTCTGATGCTGCGGAAAGTCCGATGTCATCCACACCAAGTGTCAGTGTGCCAGAATTGAATTCCTTGATGATCTGTGCAATTCCATCATCCGCATACAGCACTGCTTCTGCAAGTTCTACAGACAACTCCACAGAAATCGCTTTTGCAAGCTGCACCGGAGTACCATAGGTTTCCTCCTCGTTTTCATCCTCTGTAATAGGCGCATAAAATAATTTATCAAGACCGATGGTTGCCATTGGCAAATCCTCCTTCCTATTCGCTTATTCCCATTACTTCAAAAATGTAATGGTGGTATTTTGTTTCTTTTTCAAACTCCATATATTTTCTGGATGTAATCGTAATGTCTGCATCCAGGAGCCTTGTAGTAATCTCATCCCTCATCTTCAGATAATTTCCTTTACAGTAAAGTGCCAGTTCAACTTCCTCTGTCTCCACGATTGGTCGGTCATCTGCACATACAGGGAAATCATCCGTTCCGGGTATGATTACCAAAAAAGTATCCGGTTGTTGAGGTTTTCCTTCCTCATCATTAACCGGATACTCCGAAACTGTCACTTTCAGTTTCATAGGTTCTAATGCCTTTATGATTCGGCTGTTCAGACTCATAATTTCTCCACCTCCGAATCCAATGCTTCCTGCATCTTTTTGATGCATTCCTTCTTCGCCTTTCTGCCGGCCGGCTTCGCCCACGGCTTGGCTGGCTGATTAGAACGACCATGTTCCAAAACAGCAGCTTTCAGTGGGTTGGGTACTCCTTTTCTGTCATAACCGATACAGCCCACCTTTATGTTCCAATTCCCATCTGCAGACTGGTAAGGTTTCGTAACAGACAGAGACTCAAGCAAATCACCTGTTGATTCCGATGGTTCTTTTGTCGCCTGACCAATAACGGAAGAAAGACTCTGTTTCGCAGCATCGTACAATGGCTTTACCCCTTCTTCCAATACCGCACTTGTGACTGCATCATAATAGCTGCCCAGTGCTTCCATCTTTCGTATGGTTTCTTCCGGCAGTTTGAATGTCATCTTTGCCATCGCGCCACCTCCCTCGCCATAATGGTAAGCATTCCGCTCCGCTTATCTCCAAGCACGGACTCAATTTCAAAAATTCTGTCCCCGTGTTTTATTCTCATGGTAGATTTAATTCCTGAACGAAATCGGATGTATATTTTATTTGTGATTTCTGCAGTCTCTCTGTTGGAAGCCATATACTCTTTACCGGAAACGGGAGCGATGTCTGCCCATACCGTATGGACTGTCATCCACTCCCTTGTTTCAAACCCGTCTGCATCCTGTGTACTTTTATAATCCTGTATTTCTATGCGGTATCTCATCCTTCCGACCTGCATCAGAATTCCTCCTTCCGCACACTGTACAGCAGAAATTTAAGCATCCTAGTCAACTCATCAAAGTCTGCCTTTTCCCTGTTTTCATATAAATAGGTCACAGCATAACGAATTCCAACTTTCACAATCTCCGGCACTTCTTCCATTTCATCAAAATCTGTTCTTACAATATCCTGGCACAGACTTTCTGCTGTCTCCAAAAGCGTCTGAATGAGGGCATCCTCTTCCGTGCCATCCAAACGCAGATATAATTTCGCTTCATCCACGGTCACAAGCATACCCTCATCCCCCTATCTTACGCAGACTTCATACTAAGCAGTTTCACAGCTTCAGGAAGAATCAGCTTTCCATCCACTCTCTGGCTTGCAAGGAAACCGACCTGTCCTGTGGTTGCATAAAGTTCATTCAGACGTTTGAAGCTTCTGCCCTCACGGTCTGCAATCCAGTAATAAGAAAAATCACCGAATGCAAGAGGTGTGGCTCCTGCTGCCACTTCCGGTGCAAATGTGGAAGTGTAATAAGGACGGTTCAAAATCATATCCGGTACACCTACAGACACAGAAGGCTGCCAGATATAATTACCGTTGGAATCCTTTAACTTACGTAGTGCCTTAACTGTGGAATCATTCAAAATCCATTTAGCCTTCTTACGGTAAGGAGCCTTTAATGAATAGAACAGATCCATGACATCATCAAATGTGATGTTGGCAGTCGTAGTTGTTACACCAACTTCTCCACCTCCGGTGGCATTGAAAATACCGACAGGTTTTCCGGCACCGTCACCAACAAAGAATGCTTCCTCTTCCTTTGTGGAGATACGTCTTGCAAACTCTTTCACGATATATGCCTGAACGTCAAATATACTATCATTTAAAAGTTCATCCGATACTTTAATCATGGTAGCAAGTTTATATGCTCCGATAGATGTCTGACCAAAGCTGTCATCAGATTCAGGGAACTGTCCGTTCTCGTCAATCCATGCTGCTTCGCCCTTACCCGTAACAATCGGAATCTTGCGGTCACCGCTGGAAGTTCTGATTACGGTTGCAAGGGAACGGAAGAAACTCTCCTCTTCCAGTCCTTCCACCAATTTTCTTTCAAACTCATCCGGCACCAGATAACCGCCCTCGGCATCTTCCCCGATGGAAAGTGCATTATTGACATCGTAATAGTTCTTCTTACGCATCGCATTCCAGAATGCAGTCTGGTATTCAGCAGATGCACGTCCGCTCCCCTTATCCCCCGGCTTCATGCCCGGCTTATCCTTGATTGGTTCGGAAGTAGCCTTTGCCAGTTCCGCATCAATGGCAGCCTGTCTCTGCAATCTCTCGATTTCTTTACCGAGTGCCACCACATCCGCTTCCATTCTTTCGTAAGTCGCATTGTCCTCTGCAGAAATCAGACCATCACTGCCCCTTCTGGAATCCAAAAATGCCTTGGCAGTTTCCCATGCTTTCTTTCTCTTTTCCATTAATTCCAATACTGTACTCATATTCATTGCCCTCCTTATGGCTTTAACAGACTGAGCCGCTTTTCAAGCTCGCTAATGTTTACCTTTTTCTCCGGCTTTCCGGGAATCAGCTTATTAAAAAAGGAATTGGTAACAGCCGACCTTGAAAACAGGATGGCTTCCAATTCCTCTTCCTTTTCTTCTTCCTTTTCTTCCGAATTTTCCTCTTTTCCCTTATCAAAGAGAACTTCATCCGCAAACCCAAGTTCCACAGCTTTCTTTGCATTGAACCAGGACTCTGCATCCATCAGATGTGAGATTTTCGTGCGGTTCAATCCGGTTTTGATTTCATAGGCATTCATAATGGATTCCTTGACTTCATCAAGCATCTCAATTGCCTTTTTCATCTCTGCTGTATCTCCAATGGCTATCGTAGCCGGGTTGTGGATCATCATCATTGCCACCGGACTCATCAGCACCTTTGTTCCTGCCATTGCAATCACGGAGGCTGCCGAAGCAGCAAGACCGTCAATCTTCACAGTCACATGACCTTTATAGTCCATCAGCATGTTGTAGATTTGGGCAGCTGCAAACACATCACCGCCCGGACTGTTTATCCATACGGTAATATCCCCTTCGCCGGATAACAGTTCGTCTTTAAATAACTTAGGGGTAACCTCATCCCCGTACCATGTTTCATCTGAGATTTCTCCATTTAAAAAGAGGGTTCTTTCCCCCTCGTTTCTGACCCAGTTCCAAAACTTTCGTTTCATCGTAGACCTCCTCTGTTTCTATTGTCTGGTGGTTGCTGCGGTTCGGTTTCCTCTGACGTGCTTTTCGTTCCCTCTTTGGCAAATGCTCCTGCATCCTTCAGCTTCGTCATCGCACCGTTCACAAGATACAGATTGCCACCTTCCTCTTCCGGTAATGGATTCATATCTTCCATTTCACGGATATCGTTGGTCGACAGCCAACCATTCTGTCTGCCGATGGCGTAACCATTCATTCGGCTCTGATAATCTCCACGGAGCAGACCGTCCACATTCAACTTTATAAAAAACTCTTTTTTCTCTTCCGGCAGAAAAAGGGATTTTTTAAGTGCCTGTTCCCATCGGATTACCCACGGGTCAAGTGTGTATTTCACAAATTCCAAGGACTGCTGCTCAATATTAGAAAAACTGCTCTTTTCCAAATCACCGACCATATGTGGCGGTATCCGAAACAGCCTTGCAATTTCGTTAATCTGAAACTTTCTTGTTTCCAGGAACTGCGCCTCCTCCGGTGGGATACCTATCTGCTGGTATTTCATCCCTTCCTCAAGTACGGCAATCTTGTGGGCATTGGTCGTTCCACGATACACTGCATTCCAAGAATCCCTTACCTTTGCCGGGTCTTTCAACACACCCGGATGCTCCAACACACCACCGGGATTTGCACCATTAGCAAAAAAACTGGCACCATATTCCTCACATGCCATCGTCATACCGACAGCATTCCTTGCCATTGCAATAGGTGAGTAACCGATAAGACCATCAAATCCAAGTCCGGGAATATGAAGCACATCCTCCTGCCTTAAGATGATATCTCCCATCTTTTTCATGTTGGGATTCTCATCTGTATAACGGGAATACACATAATACAGCACTCCATTACTGTCCCTCTCCACACTCATCTTGTTTGGAAGTAGCGGATACAGAGAAAGCACCTCGCCTTTCCCATTTCGTATGATCTGTGCATATGCATTTCCCCAAATTAAAAGATGACTCATCAGCGTTTCTCTGAACACAAATGAAATCATCTCCGGGTTTGGCTCATCATGGAGCAGCGTATAAAGCGGGTGGTCACAAACCATTTCCTTCCCACCGTCTTTGTATCGATATACATGAATTGGAAGCGATGCGATTGCTTCTGACAAAATCCTCACACATGCATAAACTGCAGTAGTCTGCATGGCTGTCATTTCATTGACGCTCTTTCCGCTGGTGCTTCGTCCGAAATTGAATGTATACTCACCATTGCTGTAATTCCGTACAGGCTTATCCCTCGCCTGACCGAAACCAAACAAACTTTTTATTCCCATCTGCTATCCCTCCAATGCCTGATTGATTGCTTCCCTTATGAGAAAGAAGCCTAATATGCTGACCAAAATCATGTCATCCTCCTAAAACACCAGAATTCCTCTGGCATCGTACACACTGCCATCACTTCCCTGATTACGGATTGCACGGTCAAGTGCCATGACGGTTGCGACTGCAGCATCAATTTTCTCTGTAGATTTTTCTTTATCCATTTTGATATTTCCGGCAGGGTCTTGTCTGACATACACGTTATCCATCATCCAACGGAGAACCTTATGCCCACCGTGGGCAATTCGCTCCTCAAGTGTCAGCTTCATAAGTTCCTTCGTTGGCGGACTCATATCCTTATACCCCTGCCCGAAAGGAACAACAGTAAATCCCATACCTTCCAAATCCTGCACCATCTGCGTTGCACCCCAACGGTCAAATGCAATTTCTTTTATGTGGTACTTCGTACCAAGTTCCTCTATAAATTTCTCTATAAAACCATAATGAATGACATTTCCTTCCGTGGTTTCCAGACTCCCTTCTGCTGCCCACACATCATAAGGAACATGGTCCCTTCTGACACGGAGTCTCATGTTATCTTCCGGTATCCAGCAGTATGGTAAAATGATGTATTTTTCTTCATCATTTCTTGGTGGAAACACAAGTACAAATGCCGTGATATCCGATGTACTCGAAAGGTCTAAACCGCCATAGCAGGTTCTTCCGATAAGTTCCTCCTCATTTACGGGGAATGCACACGAATCCCATTTATCCATCTGCATCCAACGGGTAGACTGTTTTACCCATTGGTTTAATCGAAGCTGCCGGAAGATATTCTCTTCTGCAGCATTTTCCCTTGCACTGATGTAAGCATTTCGAACCTTTTCAATATCGATGGTTTCTCCAAGGGAAGGATTGGCTTTATACCATGTGGCTTCGCTCGTCCAGTCATCCTCATCGGATGCACCATAAATCACGGGATAGAATGTCGGGTCAATTTTTCTGCCCTCTATAATGTCAACAGCTTTTTGGTGCTGTTCAAAGCAAATCGAATTTCTGTCTGTTCCGGCTGTAGTAATCAGAAAATATAAAGGCTGTGTTCTGGCATCACCGGAGCCTTTTGTCATAACGTCAAAAAGTTCTCTGTTCGGCTGTGCATGAAGTTCATCAAAAATAACAGCGTGTACGTTCAGACCATGCTTGGTATATGCTTCAGCTGATAACACCTGATAGAAGCTGTTGGTCGGTTTATACACAAGCCTCTTAACCGACATCACTGGTTTAATTCTCTTTTTCAAAGCAGGACACTGATCCACCATATCCACAGCCACATCAAATACAATAGATGCCTGTTGGCGGTCGGAAGCACAGCCATACACTTCTGCTCCCCATTCCCCGTCACCGCAGGTCATATATAATGCAATGGCAGCCGCCAGTTCCGACTTTCCATTTTTCTTCGGAATCTCACAGTAGCAGGTATTGTACTGCCTGTAGCCATTTTCCTTAACCGTACCAAATAATGTGCGGATAATCTCATCCTGCCAGGAGAGAAGTTCAAACGGAACTCCCCTCCATTTCCCTTTGGTGTACTTCAGACAATTGATAAAGTTGACCGCATGATCCGCTTTTGTCACATCATACATTATCTGCCACCTCCCTTAATCAAGAGAAGTTCCATCTCATCACTTTCTTTGTCCTCAGCTGTATCTGCAACAATTCTGCTTCTCGCAGAAGGAGTAAGTCCGAACTGTTCACAAAATTTATTCATAATCTTAAGATAGGTCTGTGCAATGGATACCTGTGGCACCTGCTGCCAATAGCCACTCGGAGTCTTCACAATCGTTCCATGCTGCGTGATAAATTCCTCTGCTTCTTTCCACCTCGCATATGCCTGACAGTATCCGGCAAAGGCAGCCATATCAATCTCCGTGAGAATCCCCAACTGCTCCAGCTGCTTGCTCATCCTCTTCCATTCTTTTTTCGCTTCATCCTCAAGCCATGACGGACAGCGTGGTGCTTTCTTTTCAGGCTTCGGTTCGGCCGTATTAAGGCTTCTCTTGCCCGGATTGCCCTCCAACACCTTTACTGCCGTAGGCTTTGGCTTACGTCCTCTCTGTGCCACTGTCCTCACCTCCGTTTCATGGCATCAAAAAAAGGACTCCCGTAGGAATCCTTTGCTGTATAAATTGGTTATATTAACACTCGCCTGTTAGTATGAATTTTGCATAATCTCCCTTGTGTTCCTCAACGAAAATCACAAGTTCATAAAACTTCATCTCGTTTGCAATTACCTGAACCATATTGGTGTCAAACATATTGGTCCGCCCCGTAGCCCTGACAGCAAGTATCTGCTCTTTTATTTTTTCTGTCATCAGTCCACCTCATCCCTGCACTCAGTCATTCCCAGACAAAGCTGTGTATATATGGTGGCACATCTCTCCTGCTCGCTTCCTTCCGAACCTGCCATCGCTTTCAGGAAGAAGGCTTGTGCCTCCTCCCTTGACTGCCATGTATCCTTTTTCCCGTAGCAAATGGTTGTTATCTGCTCCATATCTGCCTCCTAAATTTTTCTGCATCGGTCTTCCCCATAAACTACATGAAGACTGCTGCCGTTATCCCATTTAACCATTATGGAACCTGTGTCATCCACACCCCTTACTGTTCCTTCCGTTCCAATTGGCGGTGCTTGCATATCATCCATCCGCTCAAGAACCACACGGCATCCTTTAGGATACTCATTCCGCACCTTCTCCACTTCTTCTCTGCTTGGAAATCTCATGCTACTCATAATAATATCCGACCTCCTTCAGTAAATGCTGTCCGACTCTTTTTCCAACGCTGTCGTAAAGAGCCTGTTCAAGAACCGTCTGTTTAAATCCAAATCGGCAGTACCCCTCAAGGCAAACATCATAATAATGCTTTGTCGGGCATCCGAGCGGTCTGTCCTCATGCATGATATAAATAATTGCTTCCGTTCCACCGTTTACCTTCTCGCCAATAAAGGGTTGTATTTCCACCCTTATCATTTTCTTGTAATAAAATGATGGGCAACCTTCGTAGCGGTCGAGGTAATGTTCATCCCTTTCACTAATCCGCCAAACCAAAACCGGAACCGTACTTCCCTTCTTTGGCTCAACCGTCAGATAACTTCCTGACTGGCTTCCTTTGAAAAGAAGCTGATAATCCTTAAGTTCTGCTGTCCCCACATATACTGCATCGGGACATCTCTGTGCCATTTGTGCCATTGACAGGTTGCTGCCATAGGCTAAATAATATTTATTCATATTCGTCCATCCTTTCTGAAGGGTTCTTCCCTTCTACCACCTTAAGACCGCCGAAGCGGTCGGTGGCCTCAAAGCTGAATCCTTCAAGCTGCTCTGCCGTGTCTGAAGGCTGTATCCCCTTCAAGGTTTTTGGTAAGGATGTCTCTTGCTGTTGCAAATTCATCTCCGATGAAGCCGAGTCTCAAAAGCCATGTTCTCATTGCGTATTTTGGATTTTCAACCTGTGGCTGTTTCGGGCTGGCACTCGCTACCGTTTTCGCCATCTGGCTGAGTGCGAGGCAAAGCTGTATGTAACTCTTAAGTTCTCCTGCGTGTAAACCGCCCTTTCTTCCGTTGCCAGCGTTGGCAAATTGGAAGCATCTGAACTCGATGGTTTTATGTGTGAAGCAAGCGTGGTAATTCAGCATTCTGTATCTTGAATCGTTGTAATGCTGATTTCTGCTGCCCCATACTCCTTCGTACCAAATGTCTGCAAGCTGTTCCATTGTCTTTGGCTTTCTTCTGTTCAGCCTTTCAAGGAAGGAAGGGTCAACCGTTCTACAGTATCTGTTGATTCGGTTTCGGTCAAGTCTCATTGCGGAAATCAAAAGGCTTTCGTGGCTTGCCATGATGTTCGCAAGGTTTCTGAGGCTCTTTGGAGTGTGGCCATTCAGTCCGATGTGAATGTGTACTCCGCACATATGGGCAGGGTCGCTTTTTGCTCCCTTATGTCTCAGCTGTCTTAAAATCTCCTGCAAATCTGGAATGTCCTCGTAGGTAAGAATCGGTGTTCCAAGTTCTGCCTTCTCGTCATCGGAAGCTGCCTGAATGCTTGAATCTCTTGTGATTTTCCATTCTCTTCCCTTATTGTCCTTGCATGCCCATGCGCTGTAGCTTCCTCCAATGTACTTTACCGTTCCTTCGGTATGAAAATACTCTGCAATCGTTCTCGCTGCCTTTTCCCTTGTGATGTTGTACATCTCCACCTCAACCCCAATGGTCTGTTTTTTCATTTCCTCAATTTGGATTCTTGTTTTTTCGTTCATTCTATGTACCTTCCTTTCGGCTGTTTGTTTTCCCTTTCGGTAGGTACATATTCGCTCTAAAAGCACATATTATCCAGTTAATTCGGAGGCATAATGTACACAAATATTTACTGCTCATATCCATATGAAATTGTGTATTTTATGGCAAAATCCACCCCTCTGCTATTCAGCAGGTTCGGTGGATTTCTTACTGTTTCGTTCTTTCCATTTTTCCTTATCTTCCTCGGTTCGGAATGCGGTATGCCCTTTCAGTCTGGAAAGAAATACCTTCCTCGTGTCCTTTCCGTCCTTACCTCCAAGACCAATTCTGACAAGCCAGACTCTCATGTAATATTTTTCATTTTCTTCGATGGTAGCCTTTGGACTTACTCGCTTTGCTTCCTTTGCCGTCTTTGCCATACAAGCTGCCAATTCAGCATAGGCTCTCGCTTCATCCTCGTTCAGCGGAAATCCGCAGAAAAATATTCTGTCCTCCCCAAAGGCAAGCCCCTCTATACTTTCTTCTTCCGCAATCTGTATCACTTGCTCAAGCGGTATGTTTTCTTCCGCATCCAGTCTCTCTACCAGCTTATCGGAAATTCTGAATACCTCTTTTCCAACTGCTTTTTCCAAAAGGTACTGTTTGCTGTGAATCATGTAAATGAGGTTTTTAATACCCTCTGCTGTGAATCCCTCTATCGGAATCCCAATGTTAAGTCTGTCTGTTTCGCCTTCAGCAAAACCTCTCGCTACTAATTCATTCTGCATGGTAAGTGCTGCCTCCTCGGATTCGTGTTCCACGTTGCCATCACGATCCACTGTATACTCCCCGACCTTGTATCCAAAAGATGGTGGTCCCTGATATTTTGCTTTTACATTAAGGATTTCCTCCATCGCTTTCACAACGTCTTTTCTGTTTTCTGCTGTTGTTTTTACCTTCATTTGCTTTTCCTCCATTCAATTTGGTACTACATATATCACTCTGAATGGAGGAAATAGCAAGTTATTTATTCACTAATTTTCCCGTGATTCCGGCAGTGACATTGCCACCGCAAATGCCACAGTAGCGGTCACCGCATTCCCTGCCTGTTTGTAAAGCTGTGCATCCGAATTAACAGATGCTGCTTTATCAAATAAAACATCCGGGAAACCTTGCAGACGGAAACACTCTCTCGGAGTGAGCCTGCGGATTCTTCCGCACTTCATAAGAGTCCCCATTTGCCCGGAGCAATCTAATGTCTGGGAACAGCCTTTTCCAACCCTTCCCCTTCTGGTATCACTCTCAGGATATGCAAGGCTGATACCATCACCAACGTGTGCTTCGTCATACCCCTGTTTTGTACCATTTCTGACACGAAGCATGGTTTCCTCATTCTGCTGCACTTTCTCACACACAAACACACCATGTCTGTCCTGTGAGGTAAGCGTAAACATCGGCTCTCCATCTTCTTTCATCCGTCTGCCATTCTGCCTTTTCTCCATACGTTCTGGTGTCAGAACCGGATGCACTTCCATAACTGCAGAATTCATTGCAGTATGATTTACCATCCCGGAAGTATACCTTGCAGTTATGCATCTGGCATTTTCCGTCAGCTTTGGAGCATGATTGCTCTGATCAATAAATATTCTCGTGCCACAGCCTTTGTTTACAGTAACCGTTGGTGCAATTCCGTCTTCATGATAGACATTTCCACCCTGACCGTGACCACTCGGATTCAGATTACCCATAAGATACAAGCCTGTCTTGGCGCCCACACCTCCAGCATTTCCAACGAGGGTAGCTGATATGCCATCCGTGCCATATACACGGTATCCCTGCATCCCACCTACAAGTTGGTTAAGAGTTGCTGCGTTTTCTCCGCAGAGAGGTAATATTTCTCGTCCACCTCGGCTTCTAAGATTTGCGATAATGAACACACGCTCCCTGTTTTGGGGGACTCCGAAGTCTTTTGAATTAAGCACCTGCCACCGACAGTCATACCCCGCTTCGTCCATTTCAGACAGAACGCTGGCAAAGTCGAAGCCTGAATTAATTGATAACAGGTTCTTAACGTTCTCAACAAGAAGGTATGTGGGCTTATCACTTTCTTCTTTGCCTTTGATGAGGTCAATAATGTTGTAATATATCCCACTTCGCTCTCCGACAAGTCCCCGCTGTTTTCCTGCAACGGAGATATCCTGGCATGGGAATCCGAAACACCAGATGTCTGCATAGGGGACATCTTCTGATTTAAGTTTTGTGACATCATCTGCTTTCCACTCTCCTTCCGTGTCGTACATTGCTTCATAGGAAGCCCTCGCAAATCTGTCATATTCACAATAACCGATACACTTATGGCCGGCAGATTCCAGACCAAGTCTGAAACCTCCTATGCCTGAACATAAATCAAGGAAGGTCAGCTGTTGCATTGGCTTCACCTTCCTTCCCTAAATCCCAATATGGAATTTTCACATTATTTCTGATAACAAAAACTTCATCCGCAGAGCCTTTCATCTCCATATAGCGGTTGACGATGACATCCACAAATTTCTCTTCCAGTTCCACACCATAGCAAATACGCCCTGTCTGTTCACAAGCCATAAGTGTCGAACCGGAACCAAGAAACGGGTCCAGAACCACACATCCCATCATGGAAGAATTCTGTACCGGGTATGCCATCAGAGCAATCGGCTTCATGGTCGGATGGTCTTTGGATGCCTTCGGACGGTCATATTCCCAAATGGTGGTCTGCTTCCTGTCGGAATACCACTGATGCTTACCGCCTTTCTTCCATCCGAACAGACACGGTTCATGCTGCCACTGATAAGGACTGCGTCCAAGCACCAGTGCATTCTTTTTCCAAATACAGCATCCCGATAATTTGAACCCGGCATCCGCAAACGCCTTTCTGAAATTCAATCCCTCGGTATCCGCATGGAATACATAGATAGAAGCATCGTCCTCCATGTTCTGTTCCATATTCACAAAGGCAGCAAAGAGGAATTTGTAAAAATCTTCATCCGCCATATTGTCATTCTTAATCTTTCCGGCAGTCTCCTCCACATCTACATTGTACGGTGGATCTGTCAGAATCAGATTTGCTTTCCTTCCATCCATAAGGATGTTGTATGTTTCCGGCAAAATAGAATCGCCACAGATAACACGGTGTTTGCCCAGGAGCCACACATCACCTGTCTGTGCCACTGTTGGTTTTTTCAATTCTGCTTCTACATTGAAATCATCTTCTTTTACCTTTTTGTCATGTACCTTTGAAAAAAGCTGTTCAATCTCCGGCGGTTCAAATCCTGTAAACCCGACATCAAAATCCGAGTCCTGCAAGTCCTGAATCAAATCTGCCAACAGTTCCTGATTCCATTCGCCTGAAATCTTATTCAACGCAATGTTGAGTGCCTTTTCCTGAGTTTTGCTGACTTCCACAATCGCACACGGTACTTCCGTATAACCAAGTGCAGCTGCTACTGTTACCCTCTGGTGACCTCCGATAATTGTCATATCGGAATTAACCACTACAGGGTCAGCAAATCCAAATTCTTCAATAGAATGCTTAATCTTTTCATACTCCTTGTCCCCCGGCTTTAATCTTTTACGGGGATTGTACTCTGCCGGATTTAAGTCCTTAATCGGCAGAACTGATAGCTTCGCTGTCTTCATCTTCTACCTCCCAAAATCTTGCTTTAATGTAGCAGTCATGACTGCAATACTTCCTTTTCCTGTTACCGTAGCTTAAGAACTCTTTACCGCAACGCACACACACCGCAGGGTACATGGCACTTTCTTTTCTGTTGATTCGTTCCGGGTGTCCTTTCCACCATTCCCGTCTGCATTTATCTGAGCAGAACTTCTTTGGTCTTCCGGTATCCAGCTGTTTCATTTCCTTACCGCAGTACAGACACGCTTTCCCAAGCATGACCTGTTCCTGTATGTTTTTTGTCAGTGCCGAACCATAACCGGAAAGCCCTCTGCTTTTACAGAAGTTCCTCACAATATCACGGGACAGCCCTACTGTAAGAGCAATGGAACGGTAACCAATCCCCTGCTCCCTCATTTCCCTTATCTGCTTTGCCTGCTGCTCCGTCATATCCTTTCACATCCTTCCATTCAAACGGGCATAAAAAAATGGGTAAAAAAGCACCTCTTTTTGCGCCTTTTTACCCATTAAAAACACGGTTTTTCTATACTTTTTATCGAAACTCTCTGACGGATTCCCCTTGCATTTAAACACATTCTGCGAAAAATATCACACCACCAGACTATCCCCCCTGCTTAATTCTGCGAAAATTCACGTTTGAGGGGGCGGCGGTCAATCCTGCACAGGATTGTGGAGATTTGATACCCCCACCCTTGTGTATGATACACAATCAATATTTATATTCCTGATACCTGTCCTCGGTCATTGTCTTCACATCATGGTGGTGCTTGCAAAGCGGCTGCCAGTTCCTTTCATCCCAAAACAAAATCGGATTACCCCGATGCGGTTTGATGTGGTCAACCACAGTCGCTTTTACAAGCCTTCCTTCCCTCTGACACTGAACACAAAGAGGATGGCATTTAAGAAACCTTTCTCTTGCCTTTCTCCACTTGCTGTCATACCCTCGCACTGCTGAATCCCCTTGCTCCTGCCCATGCAGCAAAGCGTGTTCTTCACAGTACATTCCCTCCACCAGCTTCGGACAGCCGGGATGCTTACATGGTTTCTTTGGTTTCCTCGGCATAGCACCACGCTCCTTTCTTATGTACCGGGTACGGTGAAAGGATAAAGCCCGTACCCATACCAATGTAAAAGACAGAAAAAAAGACCAAACCACACAGGATTCAGTCCACCTCTAATCTTTCACGCCTACAATATACCACGAAAAATACTCCATGTCAGTACACCGGACGGTACACACTTAGTACACCTTTAGTACACCACCAAAGCAGCAAAAGGGGGTAACTTTTAAATATTCGGTAATGCTATCTTTATGGTTGATAACTTACCAATTCAGAGTTAATATGACCTCATGGTGAAAGGAGCGATTACATGGATAACAAATCCGTACTTTATCAACTGATGGATACCCGAATGGGAGAAGCATTGCACAAGATTACAAAAGAGGATACTTCGTTTATGCAGACAAAAGAAAAAGCAGATGAATATGCTGCCAAACTGGCATCTCTTAATCTGCCGGAAGAAACGATGCGTTTAATCGACCAGTATGTCAATGAACGCAGTGCCAATTGGGTACGCTATGGAGAACTTGCCTATATGCTCGGCTTTTCAGACTGCAAAGAACTGCTTCTTGGCTCCTGCCATATTCCAGAAATGAAAGATGAAGATTAACGAAACGAACTGTTGCATAATTTAAGGGTGGGACACACAATCCCACCCGGTATCAGTTATATTCTTCAAAAACCCCTATCTGTATCTGAAGGGCAACCGTGATCTGCTCCATCAGAAGATTATCATGTATTTCCCCGATTTTATCTTTTACTTTTATCTTATCTACAGTATCGACCTGTTCAGCCAATGCCATGCTCGGTCTTTTCAGTCCAATACAGCTTGAAAGCGGTATCTGCACATGGGTTGGCATTTCAGGTCTCTTATGTATGTTGCCTGTAAGCGGAACAACCGTTACTGTTGGTCCATGACCATTTCCCCGGTTATTACTCACAATCACTGCCGGCCGAATGCCACACTGTTTATGTGTCGTTTTGTCTTTTCCAAAATCCACAAAATAAACCTCGCCTCGTCTCACTGCCTCACCTCAAAATAAAACTTTCCGTCTGCCTGTCCCTCTCCTCATACAGCGCATCCAATTCCTTTATAGCTTTCTTCCGGTATTTCGCCACCATTGTATGGCTGATATGATATTTCATCATCAGTTCTTCCCAAGTGAAACGCTCCACAGCCATATCCCATACAATTTCCGGTAATTTCCCGGAAAGTCCACGTACAGCATGTTCAAAAAAATCCAGTTCCTCTTTTATCTGTCCGTACTGTCCGGCAAGATAAGATAACCATTCATCACTCATCCTGTCTGCCACCTTACGGTATGCAAGTGCTGCTCTTGCAGTCACATCCGAAACACCGCTTGTCTGTACTCTTTCCCCTTCCGGCTTAGAGAAAGTAAGGGAAGATATGACGGTGTCATAATCAATTCCCTCACATCGGCTTAACTGAAATTCCAACACCGATAGTTCCCTTTTCAAATTCGGATATTCCTTAATCATCCTTTCTGCTCGCACCGTTCACACCTCCAATCCTTGCCTTTACTGCATCTATGATAGCCGACTGCCCACAGTCCTTCTGTTCCAATGACCGCATGGCATCTTCGTCCAATGTTCCTTTGTTGATGATATGGTAAATCATTACTGTTTCCCTCTGTCCCTGTCTCCACAGTCTGGCATTGCACTGCATATACAGTTCCAAAGACCAGGTAAGTCCGAACCAAATCAGAATGTGGCCTCCGTCCTGTATGTTCAGACCATGTCCTGCCGATGCCGGATGGATTGCTGCCACCGGGATTTTTCCTTCTTTCCATTTGCGGATGTCACCTGCTGCTTTTAATGGAACAGCTTTAAACCGTTCAACAATTCTATCCAAATCATGCTGATACCAGTAAGCCACTAACACAGGCTTTCCATTCGCTGCCTCGATTAAATCCTCCAAAGCATCCAGTTTCTTATCGTGGATATGGCGGACTTTGTGGTTCTCATCATAGACTGCTCCATTTGCCATCTGCAGTAATTTCCCGGAAAGAGCAGCTGCATTGACCGCATCCACGTCCCCATCTTCAAATGGCAGAAGCATATCCTTTTCCATCTGACGGTACAGCTTCTCTTCTTTTTCATCCATCCGAACCTCCACCCGATGATAAAGGCACTCCGGCATAGAAAGGTAATCCTCGGCCTTCATGGAAATGCAGATATCAGAAATCAAATTGTAGATTGCTTCTTCCGCACCATCCCTCGGTTTATAGGAATAAATGATATTCCTGTTTCGCTTATCCGGCAGAAAGAACCTGTCACGATAAGCTCCAATATATCTTCCAAGCCTCTGCCCCATATCAAGAATTCCAATCTCAGCCCATAAATCCATAAGATTTCCCGGTGTTCCGGTCAGACCAACCACACGAATTGCCTTCGGCCGGTATCGTCTTAGTGCTTTGAACCTTTTCGCCTGATAAGATTTGAAAGAAGATAATTCATCAATCACAATCATGTCAAAATCCCAGTGATGCTTCTCACAAAGCCACACCACATTTTCACGGTTGATTACATACACGCTTGCCTTTTTTTCCAAAGCATCCAATCGTTCTTTTTCAGAACCGACTACCACTGACACCGACAGTCCTTTCAAGTGATCCCATTTTTCCAGTTCTTCCTTCCAAGTATCCCGTGCCACACGGAATGGTGCAATGACCAGAACCTTTCCTACCTCAAAGTAATCAAGTGCCAGTTCCCACAAAGCAGTAAGGGTAATAACTGTCTTTCCAAGTCCCATATCCAAAATCAAAGCACATACCGGATGCCCGATAATAAACTCCCTGGCATATTCCTGATATTTATGTGGTCTGAATTCCATGCAGCACACCTCCGATCTGTTCCAATCCATCTATCACATATACGGAAAACCCCAAGGCTTCCAGCTGATGTTTTCGTTTTGCCTGTAACGGTCGCAGCTTTTTTCCCGGTGCCTTTAATTCCACAAATGCACACTTCCCACCAGGAAGCAGAACGAGACGGTCAGGCACCCCATCGAAACCGGGAGACACGAACTTTACCGCCATGCCGCCCCTGCTCTTTGCCTCTTTTACCAGAGCCTTTTCAATTACACATTCTCGCAAAACCTCATCTCCGTTTCCCTCTGCTGTTTCCACTTTCAAAAACATCTATTCTCCCATATGCGTATATACGGGTGTATCCGTGTCCTCTTATACTTATTTTCATTTATTAAATATAAGTGGAAACATTGGAAACAGCACCGACACAGCCCTTTTGCCTGCTGACTTCATGGCTGTTTCCAACATCTGTTGCCTACCGTCTTACCAATCCCCCACGGAAACCCATCATTTGTTTCCTGCGGTTTCCTTTTTCACTCTGACAAACACCCTCTGTACACCATAACCGGGGATACGCATTTTGCCGGAGGAATTCCCTTCATACTTCTTCCAGCCACCAATTTTTTGAATAATGGATTCTAACTCATAAGAATCTGTCTTTCGGAAATTCTGACGCTCCTTCCCAAAGCATTCACACCAGACTTCCATTAAACAGAATCTCTCTCTGACTACCGTTCCGGTTCTTCCTTCTGCTTCAAACTCTCCACCACCAAGATAAGAACGTCTCTGATACAAATCCATTGTGTCCCAGTCTGCCGGAAGTAATCGCTCCAGGTAATCCTCCACAATGCCTTCTCTTTCATCAGACTCCATTGCTTCCTGCTGTGCCACATAAGCCTCTGCAGCTTCCTTTCCTTTCAGATACAACTCTTCTCCATCTTTATAAATGGAAATCGCTTCTGCCCAAATCTGGTCTACCGTCTCAGGAGTTAAATCCCATCCACGATGCTTCCCTTTTCCGGTTACATGCACAGGCCAAAAGCGTCTGTTTCCGGTAACATCACGCAGAAAGCCGCCTTCTGAGTTTGTACTTCCCACAATCACACATTCCCTCGGATGACTCTCTACCGTTGTTCCATATGACTGCCTGTATTTATCATCCGTCCGGGTAACAAAAGATTTTACGGTTTCCACATCTACCTTTTTGATACCCGCAAGCTCTCCCAATTCCAAAAGCCAATACCCCTGAAGCTTCTCCGCAGCAGTTTTTCCATCCTTCATATCAGAAATCGTAAGGGAATCCGAATACCACTCTTTTCCCAGTTTTGCAAAGAACGTAGACTTACCACACCCCTGCGGACCGTTTAAAACCAACACGGAATCAAACTTTATACCCGGCTCATAAATACGGGCTACCGCCGCTACCAGAGTTTTTCTTGTAACTGCACGGACATACGGTGTGTTTTCTGCTCCCATATAGTCAATCAGCAGACTGTCAATCCTGCTACATCCATCCCAGGATAACGTGGAAAAATACTCCTTGACCGGATGATAAAGTCTTTCGGAAGACACTACTGCAAGCAGAGCATCTTTGAATTTGGTAGGTGACCAAATCCCATACACCCTTTCAAAGTACAGCTTCGCACAGGCAATATCTGCATCACCCCATCCTTTTTTGACCTGTACCCACGGCAATTCCCCGATGACATCCAGTGCATTCTTCAGCTGATTAAATACGATAGGTTGTAGATTCTCATCGAATCGAATAATCGTTGCAATATTGGAAAGTGTGTCTTTTACTTTTCCCTGACGATCCAAGTCCAGCATGGTCTGCCATTCCCCGGTATCAGTATCGAATTCCTCACTTGCTGCCTTCTCCCTTTCCTTTGCCAGTGTCCTCTTTACCTGTTCATCCGACACCGCAAAGTCACTCATAGCCTTAAAGGATGGCAGCTTTCCTGCATCCGTTCCTTCTTCAGCCTTATCATCCTGCTCCCCAAACTTATGGATGCGGACAATGTCAAACGCATTCAGCAGCTTCCCACAAGCCGGATCAGTGGCATGGTGGGAATACGCAAACTTCCCTTCATAAATCACCACACCTGCCTGTGAATCTGCCGGAATATAATCAAATCGCTCCGGCATCATGCTTTCCTGATATACATCCGGCAGAAATATACGGATTGCCTCTTCTATCGAATAAGTCCGGCAGAATGCACCTACGATTCCTTCCTTCGACAACGGATCAGCCTGTTTCTTCATCTCCCTGCTGACAACTGCTTTTTGTCTGCTGCTGACAGGCCATGAAGAAGAATCCCTCCAATCTGCATATCTTTCCAATACAGAATCCGGATTCAAAAATGTTCCCGGAATATCACGGAAAAAGAATTCTCCATCTGCAGAGGTGGAAGGCCAATACATGAGGCGGCTTGGTTCGTAGGTTGTATCATCAAACAACTCCATACCAATATCCTCTGCCACTTTTCTTGCCACTGCTGCATATTCATCCGGCGATACCGTTCTTGACAATGGGATGATTAAGCGAAGCCTTGGTTTCTCCGGTGTGTGTTTATGGGTAGAGTAGATTAGGCATCTAAAATCAAAAAACAGCTCTATCTGCTCTGCAATATCCTCTGTGGCATAGTCCATATCCAATGTCAGACCAGAACGGAATAATACATTTGCTTTCTTTCTTCTACCGCCCTTCAGCTTTCCAAGCACAAAACCACCCACATCCTTGATGGAATCCTGCTTTGCCTTGCTCAGTTTCCGATACTGTTCCATCGTTTCACTGGTACGGACAGTATGAGAGAGACGCTCCAAAAACACACTAAACTCCATCTCCTGTCCATTCCACTTCTTTTCCATTCGGGAATTTCCTGTTGAAATATACAGTTTCATCCTGCAATCCCTCCTAATCCTTTTTATAAAATTGGCACTCGTAGCCATCAGCACGAAGCGGAAGCCCGTGTACCCAGGAAGGCTGCTCTGCCATAATCCTGCATACCTCTTCCACGGATGATTCTCCTTCCGGCACTTCCAGCACCGCTTCATCATGTACATGAAATACAATGGAGAATCCCGCTTTCTTCAATCTCATCATGGCTTCTGCCAGAATATCCCGGCTAGTACCCTGTACGATATTCTCCACCAGCTTTGGCCCGTAAGTATCCATCCTTTCCCATTTCTTGTTTTCTCCCACACCTTCATAAGTCAATCCATCCCTGCCATATTTGTTGACACCCATTCTCGGTTTCACATAGGCAAGTTTCCTTCCGGACGGGAGCATGGCAAACAAAATACCGGAAGCATACTGAAAACGAATCAGTCCGACCTGTGTTTCTTTCCTTTCACGGACTGCCCTCACGGCTGCTTCATCTACATCCCACCAAAACTGTGTAATATGCGGATTTGCATTTCTCCATGTAGATACCAGTCCCGGCAGTTCCTCTTCACTAAGTCCCATTGCCAAGGCTCCCATTGAAGTCAATGCCCCTACTGCTCCTCCGTATCCGAGAGCCAGTTCCGCAATCTTTCCCTTTTGTCGCAGTGGAGATCCTTTTGTAATTTCCTCTATCGGAACACCAAACATGGCCGATGCCGAAGCCTCATATATTTTTCCGTGTGTAGCAAATACATCCAGTCTCCACTGTTCCCCGGATAACCATGCCAGCACCCTCGCTTCAATAGCTGAAAAGTCCGCAACAATAAACCTGCATCCCTCTTTTGGAATAAATGCAGTACGGATTAATTCAGACAGTACATTTGGTGTGGATTCGTAGAATAATTCCAATTCCTCGAACTGCCCTCTTCTGACAAGACTACGTGCTAGTTCCAAGTCACTGATATGATTCTGAGGAAGATTCTGTACCTGCACCAGTCTTCCTGCCCACCGGCCGGTACGATTTGCCCCATAAAACTGCAGCAGTCCATGTACCCTTCCGTCCGAACACACTGACCGTTCAATCGCTTCATACTTCTTTACTGATGTTTTCGCCATGAGAAGCCGGAGTTTTAAAGCCTCCAGCACTTCCCCATCCGCATCCTCAATCAACTCCGCAACTGCTCCTTTGGATAGGCTGTCGATTTCCACTCCACGTTCTGAAAGCCATCCTTTCAACTGCGATACAGAATTTGGATTTTCAAGTCCCGTTACCTCATAGGCACGGTTCGTCACAATGTCTTTATGTAACAGGTCACAGGTAATCGACTGTTCTACCAATTCCCTGTCAACTAAAACTCCCCTGTCATTAATTTCCTGATCCAAACGGTAAAATGCCATCTCAGATTCCGGTATCGGAAACTTATGCAGTTTCTGCCGGATACCTTTTTCCACATCCACGTCACGGATGCAGTACGTCTTGAACTGTTCCCATTTTTCCGGTGCATGGCATGGAAGGTTCCTGCTCCTGCCACCATTTGTTTTGGTCGGTTTGCAAGGCACACAAAAATAGCGGATTAAGTCCTTACCTTCCTTCAGCTTTTGCTCAGAAAGCCCCAGAACCGCCCCAACACCCTCCAAAGAAAGCGGAAGGGCAAGCATAGCCGACTGTACTGCAGTACAAACCCACGATTCGGGAGATAAACGGACTCCCATATATTTTGAAAGACAGGTACGCTCAAAATTAGCATTGAACGCTGTCTTAATAATTCCCACATCAGACAGGGCATTTTTTATTTCTTCCGTCAGCTGTTCGCCCTGTGCCAAATCAATAATCTTTGTTTCTTCATCATCAAAGCTGTATGCAAACAGCAGGATTTCAAATGCAGGACTGTCTGCATAGGCATATACCCCGCATTTGATTAAGTCCACATCGGAAAAGGTCTCTATGTCAATTGCCAGTGTTTTATATCCTACTTCGCCCATGCGTAACTCCTTCCCGATTTAATCTTGCTGACGGTCTTTCTGGAAATCCCCATGCTGTCAGCAATATCATACACATGTTCCTTTCTTCCAAGCCTTTCCTTAACTTCCCTTACCTGACTCTGGTTCAAAGGAAGAATCTCTTCCGGCAGTCTTCTCCCCTGAATATACCGGGACAGCCTTTTGTATCTCCCCATATTACTGATCTTGTATTTCCCTTCCAGCCCGGGAATATCTGTCCATGTCTCTTTCATCAAAACAACTCCTCTATGTACGGGCGGCATACACCGCCCTTATCATTAGCCGAGGAAATCTTCATCCTCTACTGCTTCAAAATCATCCTCTGCATTGGTACGGCTGCTGAGTGCCTCTCCGTCTTTCAACTTCTGGATGTTACCAAGTCCTGCTGCCACACCACGGTTGCCATTGCTGTTGTAGCCATAGAAGTTTACACTGATTCTTCCGTAACAGCCGGAATACACTTCTGTCTGATCCAGGATTGGCTGTACCTGCTTATCAACCACCTGTGGTGCCTGTCTGCTGTTGGCATTAAAGAAATAACAGCCTTTATATGCCTCATCCTCCGGTCGGTCAATGTCACCATCACGCAAAGGAAGCTTCAGATTCGGTGGAATCTTGCCACCCCACTTTGACAAAGATTCCTGCTTTGCAGCTTCCACCGCTGCCTGAATCTTCTTAATGGTTTCCTTATCTGACTTCGGGATAATGGCAGACACGCTGTACTTCGGCTCGCCGCCATTGATTGCTTCCGGCTCCCAACAATGCAGATAAGAAAATCTGCACGGTACGATTACTTTGGTCGGTGTTTCATTCTTGCTCATTTATTCATCCTCCTTAAAATCCGCCTCAGCGGTTTCTGTTTGAATTGGTGGTCTCTTATCGGATTCCGGCACCAAGGTGATTTTGCCCTGCGGCTTATACACCAGACTACCCAGTATCTTCTGAAAATCTTTTTTGCCCATCAGCTTCTCCATTTCCGTGATACCAATCAGAGACTTCTTGTAAATGTCCTCATATCCGGCTGCTTTTGCAGCATCCGCCACTTCCTCTTCGTTGACATATTTACGGTTACTTCTGCCTTCTACCAGTTTGAATCCGTTCCATACCCTTCCGTGTGTAATCGCTTCATCCTGTGCATAGGCATAAACATCTGCAGACCACTTGGCAAGTTCATCCGCCACCTTCAAAACCTCTGCGATTTCTTCCTCTGACAAAAGTTCCGGTGGCTTAAACTCCATTTGTGCCAATCTCAAATATTCTTCTGCTCTGGCACGGCAGGTATTTTTCGCTTTACAGAAACGACACCAATCTCCAACTGCAAACTCTCCTTCGCCTTTGGCTGCCATCTCTGCCTTCGGCATCAACTCCTGCTCTGCCCATTCCATGAGGTCATGAACCGTAATTTCAAAGGTGCTGACATTTTCCAGTCTCGGCTGGTGGATGGTCATATTGACCTTTTCAATGTCATAAAGGGAACCGAACAGTTCCAATGCTCCCAAAGAATATAAAAGCATCTGTGGATTCCATTCTGCAGATACAGCAATGCCTTTTCCGTACTTCAAATCCACAATGTATAAAGTATCATCCGCTACGATGACCAAATCTCCGGTACCGAATCCTTCCGGCACCCATCTGGAAAAGTCCAGTCTCTGCTCAATCATCACTACCGGATCACTGCATGACTGTTTCGCCTTTTCAATCTGCTCCATTGCAAAGGACACATAATCATCTGTGCATTCTTCCATCTCATCACAGTCATAATCAGATACCGGACGTTTGGAACGCTTCTTAAGAAACCGTTTCAGCTTATGCTCTGCAAGAGCATGGGCAGCAGTTCCCTCCGCTGCGTAGATACTTTCCTCGTCCGCAAACTGCTTCTCCAACAATGCAGATGGGGTACAGTTCATCCATCGTTTGGAGGCAGATGCGGATAATATCGCATGCTGTCCCATTAAAGAGCCTTTGCATCACGAAGCAAATCTGCATATTTCTCCGGCTGTACCCCGGATAGCTTATCTGCCCCATACTTTTGAATCAGCGCTTTGACCTGCTGCGTTTTTCCATCCTGCGATTTGGATGCCATGACCGCACGGACCTGTTCAATGGTAACGGCATTCTCTTGTTTCTCCTGACTCTTCTCATTTCCGCTTTCTTCATCCTTCTGCCCTCGTTCTTCTTCCTGATTTTTACTACAATTACATGAATGTGCCTTTCCTGCGAGGGCACGGACTCCTTCCGAAACCGCCAAAAGACCATCTGCAATTTTCAACAATTCCTCGCTCATAAACTGCTCCTTTCCACAAATTCTCCGTTTTGCTTTGTGAAATACCGGATGGGAATTCCTGCATGGTCAGCTTCCGCAATCTCCATACACATGCCTTCACTCATTATTTCTCCAAATACCCATACTTCCCGGCACTCTTTCAACAATGAAAGTCCAAACTGAATCCCTGCCATCCGTTCCTGAACATCACTTTCCTTTAGGAACTGTGGAAAATACAGATGAGGCACTACCGGAAGACAGCCTTTTTCATAAGCAAATCTGGCATATTTTCTGGCAAGCTCCACATTCTTCTCTTCCGCTCCCCGGAACGGACTGCAGATAAACACCCTTTCCAAATCTTTTCACCTCCATCTTTCAGACAGGACTTATTTCTCTGCCCTTTTTGTCAAAGCAAATTCGGAAAGGATGCTGTTCATCGTAGCGAGGTCTTCGCCTGTTAAATTTTCTGAAAGCCGCTTCAACAGTTCCTGCTGATCTGGTTTTAAATACTTACGTCCAAGATAATAGCCATCAGCAACCCTGACGCCTCCACCATATCTGCCACGCACGGTTTCAATCGGGTGAGCAAGTGTCAATTCTTCAATATCATTCCGAATTGTACGAGTTGTAACATTGAATTCCTGTGCCAGATTTTCCATCGTTTCCTGACGGCGCACACACAGAATTTCCAATATCTTCTGCCTACGTTCATTCGCTTTCAACACTTGCCCACCTCCTTTCCTCTGCTTTGTGGCATCATCATAAGAGTTAAATAGGAAGGTTCATTTCCTATTTAAAAAACTTTTTGAGATTTTTTCAGTAGCAGAGAGGAAGCCTGTCCATCATCCTTTAAGCGAAAAACACCCGACAAGGCGCAATTCAGCTATTGCATCTTGTCGGGTGTTCCATTCAATCCATGTTTCTATGTACTGTTTTCCTATTTTACGAGTTCCGTAAGCCACGGAGCCATTGGCCTTGCAACTACTCTCGCATTCAAATATGCCATCTCCAACGTCAGACAGGTATTACCCAAATAGTACCCATCCATAACCGTCAGTGTCATGGCAAGGTCAGGTTTCTGCATATTCGTCAGATAAACCGGAAGAAGATACTGCACTCTCCCCTGATATCCCTGTGGGACCACAAGCCCCGGTTCAATTACCGACTTCCTTCTTCCAAGTTCTACTGCTGTTTCAAACAATAGCGGCAAATTCTTCACCTTCCGAATTTTAGCCGGAATACGCTCCAGGTTCTCTTCATCTCCCAATATGTGATTTACGTTTACTCTTATAGGCCACTCTGGATTAAAGTTAATGCCACTCTGCGCCATATGATAGACGGGCTTTTGTGGTAATGGCTCGATGTATCTTAACTTTGGAGACAATTCATCACAAAAACCTCTAAAATACCAATCTCTTAAAGAATCCGAAAAATTGTTTCTTTCAAAATAACCATAAATCCCCTTGTACTGAGGTGTGTATAATCCAGTATGGAAGCAGACGCATTCGTTTTCCAAATGAAAAATACTGTCTGCCTTTCTTGGATCACTTTCTGAATTAAAGTCAATAACCTGCTTGCGAAAAATTGTATGTATGTAACGTTCTAAAATGGGGGTGTCTGCATTCTTTGTTTCCCGGCTCGGCTTTCGGAACTTCCATGATTCCGGCAATGCCAATCTCTCCAGTTCCGCTAAATGTCCGTACCAATCCGGTACATATGCAAATTCAAATAAATCCGGTGCTATCATCTGTTTCCTCTTTTCCTGTGGTTTTCTGTACTCATATCTGTTTTCTGTCTTTGCTTCCATCTCTTTCATCATGAGCCTCCTTCTTGTTTTCTCTTGAAATATAAAATAGGTGTATCGCAATTCTATCGTTCCGTGAATTGCGATACACCTATCAATGCGTTTTTATCCATGAGCAAATTTCAGTAACTTCAACAAACATCGTATTCTGTGCTGTTTCCTTTCTTCCATGTGATTTCTCCTTTTATGGTGTAGTTCGTTTCATCTTATACCTGTACTCTATTGTAATTCATAATATTTACCCTGTAGTGTAAACTAGCACTGAGGTGAATTGTAATGCATGACTATGTAAAAAATCTTGCGAAGGTAGTTCGGGCTGCCAGAGAAGAAGCCCATCTATCTCAAGCAGCATTAGCTGAACAAATAGGTTGTGATGAACGTACAATACTGAATATTGAAAACGACCGTGGGAATCCCAAGTTCGAAGTATTGTGCCAGATCATCGCTTATTTACACATTCCTGCAGACCGGATTTTCCACCCTGACACTGCTACGGATGGGTTGAAAAAACAAAAACTGTTATTGATGCTACAGGAATGTGATGAGCAAGAGGCAGCCGAGATTCTTCCAGCAATTGAATACCTCTTAGCACTCATACATAAAAGAGGTAATTCAAACGAGTAAAGGAACCAGCTAATCCGTTGTGATTCTGGTTCTTTTCTTTTTGTTGCCATCTCCAAATCTTACTCTTGTAATATTTCAATTATTACACAAGTAAGATTTCAAGTCAATATGTTTTTTCTGAAATTGACAACCACATAAATAACGTCTATAATATATTTATTACAGCCGTAAGATTTAAGGAGGGATTTAAAATGAACGATTTACCACAGATTTCTGAAGCTGAATTTGAAGTTATGAAAATCGTATGGAAACATGCGCCGATCAGTACCAATGAAATAACAGATAAATTATTACAGACCACAAGCTGGAGTCCTAAGACGATACAGACTTTAATCAAACGTCTCGTAACAAAAGGCGTTCTAACTTATGAAAAACAGAGCCGAGTGTTTGTTTATACCCCAGTCGTGAAAGAAAGCGAATACATCGGCCAGGAAAGCAACTCTTTTCTGGAACGATACTATGACGGGGATATCACTGCCATGCTGTCTGCCTATATAGAAAATGACAGACTGTCTGAAACAGAAATAGACACCCTCCGTTCCCTTCTTTCCAAGAGGTCAAAAAAAGGAGGAAATTAACGTGGCTAATTTTATGATACGCTTTTTAATATGCAATGTATTTATCAGCGGTATCATCGGAATTCTTTTGATAGCCAAGCGGATATTCAAAAACAACCTGTCCAGCCGGATGCAGTATAATCTGTGGTTCCTGCTTCTTGGGTTGCTGGCAGTTCCCTTTATACCGTTCCGTCTCATCGGATTTCCACAAATCTTCTCGTGGCTTGGTAGCTTAAGAAGCTCTCCTGCTTCTGGTACCGCAACCGCTATGGGGGAAGCTGTGGGAATTCATCCGACCGGAAATACAGACTGGATGAATGATTTCGCACTTTCTGTAAATAGCGAGACACCATCCATTGCTGGATACATATTATTAGGGATATGGACTGTAGGCATTTTTGCAATGATTATATTAGTAATCAAATCCTCACTCCGCCTACGCAATTTGGAGAAATCTGCACTTCCCCTTCAGAACCCGGAGGTACGCAGACTATATCATCGATGTTTGGAGGAAATGGGAATTCACAGAAATATCCCTGTTTACAGTACTGCATTTTTGAAATCCCCGATTATTGTGGGACTTTTGAAACCATGTATTTATCTGCCGATTCATCTGATCTCTGATTACAACGAATCCGATATGCGGTATATGCTGTTGCACGAACTGCAGCACTATAAGCACAAAGATGCTGTTGCCAGTTATCTGATGAATCTTGCCGGGGTAATATATTGGTTCAATCCTCTTGTCTGGTATGCACTGAAAGAAATGCGTAATGACAGAGAGGTTGCCTGTGACACTTCCGTTTTGAAAATGCTTGAAGAGGATGCTTACGAAGATTATGGTAATACACTGATTAACTTTGCAGAGAAGGTTTCACTTACTCCTTTTCCGTTTGCCGCCGGCCTTGGTGGAAACATGGAGCAGATGAAACGAAGAATTATCAACATTGCCTCTTATGAGAAGCCGACATTTATGAAAAGAATAAAAGGTATGACTGCATTCATGTTGACTGCTGTTCTTCTCCTTGGATTCGCACCTTTTATTTCTACATACGCAGCAGACGGAAGCCACTACCAATGGGATTCCTCTTCTGAGAATGTTTCCTATGTAGACCTCTCCACATACTTCGGAGAATACGAAGGCAGCTTTGTTTTATACGATTTGGAAAATGATGCATGGAGCATACACGACAAGGAGCATGCCACCCTGCGAGTTGCACCAAACTCCACCTACAAGATATACGATGCCCTGTTCGGATTGGAAGAAGATATCATTACACCGGAAAATTCGTTCATTGCATGGAATGGAGAAACCTATCCATTTGAAGCATGGAATGCAGACCAGACCTTACAGTCAGCAATGAATTCCTCTGTGAATTGGTATTTTGAATCTGTGGACGAACAGCTTGGAGCCGCTAACATTTCCAACTATATTCAGGAAATTGGATATGGAAACGAAAATATAAGTGGTGATTTCTCCACCTATTGGATGGAGTCTTCCTTGAAAATTTCTCCAATAGAGCAAGTCGAACTTTTAACCCAGCTGCAGAATAACAACTTTGGATTTGCTCCTGAAAACATCAATGCAGTAAAAGATTCCATCTGCCTTTCTTCTTCCGATGCCGGAACATTCTACGGAAAGACCGGAACCGGACGTGTGGATGGCCAGGATGTGAACGGATGGTTTATCGGTTATATCGAAACTGCAGATAATACATACTTTTTTGCTACCAACATTGGTGCAGACAGCGATGCTACCGGAGGCAACGCAACTGAAATAACCATGTCTATCTTGTCTGACATGAATATCTGGAAATAAAGAATCGGGTAAAGGTCAATCTCTGACTTTTACCCGATTTTTCTTAATTCGCTATCTGAACAAGCCCTTTGTATTCCCATGTCGCTCCATAATCAGTTGACTGAAATACAATCCCATCTTTCTCCGCTGCATCTGTGGTAACCGTTATCGTCAATGTGTCGTCCTCTTTTTCAGGCATATTCAGGTAATCAAAATCCTCCACCGTAAATCCGCAATCGATAGCGATTTGTGGTAATTCTGAAACAAGATCCATTGGAAGTTTCATTTCTTCAAAGGTCCTTCCGCCATCGCGAGTGACATATAAGCGGGAATAGGACTGGGATGCGCCTGTAATTCCTGCAACCCCAAAGTTCTCATCATAAAATATTAAACCTTCTGCAACTCCCAATTGTCCACTGAACGGATCATCATTTATGCATTCCCAAGTAGAACCACCATCCATTGTCTTTTCCATTACATAAAATCTGCTTCCGGCAGCTGCATCCGTTATCACCAAACGCCATCCATTATTTTCATCTAAAAAGAAATACATAGTTCCATCACTTTGATCCACAGTCCAACTTTCTGTATCTTTAGCATCCTCCACCTGCTGCATCGTATTCTCCTGCTTCAATTCTTGTTGACTGACGTACTCAGGCTCCATAATATATCGAACAGGTGTGACACTATTTAAATCAGGAATATGCAAAGATACCTCAAACCCAACGATTTCTCCACCGCTTCTAAGCTGAGTAAAATTGCCGGTTCCTGTTTCAGTTCCATCACCATCTGCATCTCCCGAAATATATTGTAAGCCTTCCTCTGAACTAAAAGATCTTCGCCCCATATAGAGTATTTCATAAATCTGCTGCTCTTCAAATGTTTCAGCCCACGCCTCTACCTGACTCGTCCAGTCTGAATTGTTCAAAATTTCAATCATTGGAGACAAACGCATATCGTCACTATATTCTCCATTCACATTACCATCTATCCAAACAGTCATATCATTACTGCTGTCTGCGTCATAATCAATAAGATACGTTTTTTTCTCTCCAGCCTCATTTTTTCCATATATGAATGCATAAATCCTTTGAATCGTTCCGTTTTCATCAAATGACACCTGATATTTATTTGCAATATAGAGTTCTTCCGGCAGTTGCAATGCTTCATCCAAATCCATCAGAATCCCTTCTACACCATCCTCAAAAAGATTATTATGCTCCAGTTCTACTTCTTTTTTACGCATCCACTCATCAAGTTTCCAAGACAGTGCCCCGTGATACGGAACTGCAGAATAAACGATACGTCCACCAAAGAATAAAGTTGCTGCTATAAGGAGTATCATTTCCGTATAGAAAAGTTTCTTATTTCCATTATCTCCTGAATTAACTTCTTGATTATGCCTTTTCGAAATCAGCCAGAGAACCACTGTGCCAACCAATCCTATTATACCTAACGCCAACATCGGTATATGCCTTCTCAAGCCACCATATTGACATAGATGCCAGAATTGATACAACATAAATATATATAGTATTAAACTTACTTTTCCCGTGATTTTATAAATATATTTCATGTAAGTCTCCTTTCTTCATATCTGTAAAAATACCATAAAACACCAGTATTATCAAATCATTCTTTAATACGGTATTGGTAATCTGGTATATGCATAATTCCGTCATTTAGGATTTCATTCCCCAAATACTGAAAACTGCCATCCTCTGCAAACCTTACCGTAAGTTCATGGGTTATGACTGCATCATCGCAAATGACCATGTCACAGACCGCCTCAACTGTTAATGTGACTGTTCCATCTTGATTTTCTTTGATGTCGACAACCTCCGGCAGAGAAGTTCCAAAGAAGGTAGGCGCATAATTGAAGCACCCAAGTCTCGCCCAAAGATAGGTCTGGTTTTCCTCATCAAATACTGCGTACTCTCGTATCTGCTCCGCTGTTATGGGAAGATACTCCATAATCAGACTTTCGAACTCTTCTTTAGGAATGCCATTTGGATAATCTTCAGAATTGAACTTTTCTCCATATTTCATTCCATACAGATATTCAAACATTCCGTTATAATCCAACTCACTCATATTTTCTACATTCCAGTTGGAACACAAAAGGTTCTGTCCCTGATATCCAAGCCCCCGAACACAACGTTCAGACATTTCACACTGTTCCTCTGTCATAGGTTTTATTCTGATCAGGCAGCTTCCATCCATAATTTCACTAACCTCTGGCGGCTCTGGCACACACAGCTCATAGCAGAACCATCCTTTTTCCGTGTATTTCCATTCTTTGAGTCTCGTATAAGAAATGTACGAAATTCCCGGCTTGTTGTCAGCATTCCAGATTCCTCTTGTACTCACAACATACATATCCGTTCCATCAAAAATGAATTTCATTCTGCCCAGTCCACCATCATTGTGGATTTCATAAATCACCACAGAGCCTCTTTTCCCTTCCATACATTCTTTCAGAAAACTGTCAACACTTTCATAATTCTCCATGTTAGAATACGTTACCATCGTAGCAATTGGATATCCTGCGTCCTTTACCTTCTTCTGAATTTCAAGAACCGTTTGATCATCCAAAACAACATTAGATGCTATCCCTTTATCTGCTGTTTCATAAATGTCAAGATAAAGTTCCATCAGCTTTTTACAGTCAGTCTCAGCTTCTTCCCTTTCCTGTTCATCTACCGGAAGATCGTAGCCCTTTTCCCATTGTACTGCAGCCTCTTCCTCAGTATTTTTTGTTTCCTCCGTGGAAGATACTTCTTCCGTATCTTCCACAAGAGATTCTCCCGCAACACTATCTTCTTTTCCACAGGCACACACGAAACCCCCAATCAGAAATACCATGATCAGTAGAATGCTCTTTTTCCTTAATACCATAAAATCATCCTTTCGTTCTTGCTATTGGCGGCAGTTCCAATTCAATTTGTTCTATAGAATTGGAAAGATACCTGAAAGTTCCGTCTTCAAATGGCTGGACCACAACCGTATTCCGAAAAGCGAGATCAGAATTATAATCCGGCCATACTCCATCCACGATAAGTGTAATCGTTCCATCCGCATTTTTTGTATAGTCAACTACTTCTCCAAAAGGTGGGTATGGGCTGGCATAAATCATCTCATATTCATAGCTGTTACTCCCTTCATCATACCCACAATACTCTCTTAACTGTTCTATCGATACTGGAAAATAGGTGGTCATTATCCTTTCATATTCCTCTGCCGGAATCTTCCAATCCTCAGTTTTCAGATTTTCACCCGTGGAAATTCGGTAAATATCTTCATACATGCAAGGCATCAAAATATCCTTTACATTGCTACTGTTCCAGTTTGTGACAAGCACATTGTAATTCACATAACTTAGTCCTGATATGTATTTCTCCGTCAGTTCCTGGCAGTCTTCCGGAAGCGGTTCTATTCTCCAATACTGTCTCAAACTTGCATGTGCAATCACATATTCATATGCGTAGATAAAATACCCTTTTTCCGTAAGTTTGATTTCAGCCACATTACTTACCGAAGTTCCCTGTATTTCAGGCACTCCACCTTCCTTCCAACGAACACCTATATAATAAGTCTGCAACTCACCTTTCCGGTAAATAAAAGTAACTGCTCCAATCAGTCCATCTCTATGTACTTCGAATACCGTAACCATTGAGTCCCGTCCATCCAAGTAATCTGCATAAAATGTTTCGACTGCTTCATGGTTTTGCATGGCAGTATCTTCTTCAACACTTACCAGACCGCTTCTGCCCAATTGCTCCACCACAGTTTTCCTCTGCTCGTTGGTAAATTCGCTAATGCCGGAAGAATAACTTGGTGCATCTGCAATTACAATATCCTTATAGATTTCTGCTACCGAATCTGCCGCTGACAAAACCATACTCTGCAATTGTTCCTTTTCCTCATCTGAGATAAGACAATCACTGGCTTGCGGAATAAACCAATATGCTGACTCTGTGGAAGTTTCCGCATTCTCGGCTTCTTCTGTTTCTGCTTCGCTATTTTCGATTTCTACAGGTGGCTCCCATACTTCTTCTGCCACCTTTTGTTCTTCTTCATGCATTTTCCCCCAACAGATTACCCCAACTATCACGAAAATCAACAGCAGTAAAATTAGAAGTCCACATTTTCTAAGCAGCCATTTCACATCCTCCATTATTCTCCTCCGTACAATTCTTCCCATTCTTCTAACGTCAACCGTGGCGTATGCCAAGTTTCTCTGTAGTTGTCTTCGGATGGTATAATTCGATTAGATACATATTGTACCCGTCCATTCTCTAAAGGGCGAACCACAACCTCGTGAGCATATACCTTGGAATCACCCGCATAAGGGAATACTACATTGGCTGTAAGTGTAATTGTCCCATCATTGTTTTCTGTAAAACCTACTACCTCTGAATATGGATATTCGGGGTACTCTACTTCTTCAAAGCCTCTCGGCTTATATTCATAAGTCAAATTCTCCGAATCATAGATGGTTTTTGATTGTAGCGTTTCACTATCAATGTTGAAATATTTCATAATAACACTTTCAAATTCTTCTTTTGGAATCTGATAAACTGCACTGACTGATAAGTTGTCATCAGCAACATAGGGAGCATATTGACCATTCACTTTTGGATAAAGAATGTCATACATATCATAGAAATTCAAATCCCCGAAATCCTCCTCACTCCAATCCACAATGAACATATTATTCCGTTCAAAGCTGATTGGGTTGAGATATTTCCGACTCAACTCCCTATATGTTTCATCCAATGGCTGTACCCGTAATGCGGTATGTTCCTCTGCTCCACTCAATGTAAGAACATATAATTCTTCTGAAAACCAAACACCGGAAAACATCAGGTAACCTTCTTCTGTATAATTCCAATACTCCGCTTGATAGTTTCCTATAACCTCTCTTTTCATATTTCCATTTTCATACTTGTAATAGCTTCTGACCACATCCACATTTCCGCCTTTTGTGTGCAAATCGTATTTTACAAATCCGCCCAAATAACTGATTTCAAGAATCGTTATTTCTGCTTCCTCCTGTGCATCCACCTTTTCGCAGAATTCCACTACCTTCTCTGGTTCCGTCATGTTAATTTGATTTCTGCTGTCAACTGCCGAATAACCATTTTCTCCAAGACGATTTACAATACTACGGATTGTTTCCAAATCCGCTAATTTATTTTCTTCTTCTGCTTTCTCATAAAGATCAATGCAGACGCTTATAATTTCATCTGCATCCTCCTCTGATTCTTCCTGAATAGCCTGAACATCTATTACCGTTTCCGAAACTGTATTTTCTTCCGGGGGTGCATCACTGCACCCCGAAATACTAAGTATTAATACAAAGCTAATTGCTGCCAAACCACTCTTCCAGAACCAGGTTGTCTTTCTTAACAACATATCCGCTTCCTCCTCTTCCTTTCACATCTTCTACCATGCTAATAATCAATATAGGACGTTCTACCGTATCTTCTGCTGTAAAAATTGCAAACCATCCTAATTCCGTACCCGAAGTATCATCCTTCGATGCCTTGATTTCTGCCGTACCTGTTTTTCCTGCTAAAAGAATGTCATCCCGATGGGCTGCATATCCAGTTCCATTAGAATCATTCACAACCTTTTTTGTTCCTTCCAATACACGGCTTGCTGTCTCATTAGAAAAGGCTCCCGGAATCCAATACTCAGCTACTGCGTCTTTCTGATATACTAAATACGGCTTTATAACATTTCCCTCGTTACAGAAAGCAGAATAGATACATGCCATATGTAATGGATTCACCAAAACCTGCCCTTGACCGTAACCGCTGTCTGCTAACTGTATTTCTGTTTCAATTCCCTCTGAATTAGAATACTGCGACTCTGCCATCTTAATCTCAAATGGCAGTTCCTCATTAAAACCAAGTCCAGTCAAAGAACTCTCCATCTCTTCTGAGCCAATCTTTAATGCTGCCTTTGCGAAATAAATATTGTCGGAATATATTAGGGCATTCTCTAAAATGACTGGTTCATATGCATGGAGTGTTGTTACATGATAGGAACCCCACGATGCATCCTTTTGCCAACTTAAGCCTACGTTGCCGTAATCTTCCATTGGATCGATTGCTCCTGATTCCAAGCCGACCGCTGCGGTAATTGGCTTGAATGTAGACCCCGGACACCACACTTGCCGGAAGCGATTATACATTGGCTTATTCTCATCCTCGTTAAGTACAGTCCACTGCTCACTCGACAATCCCATAATAAAATCGTTATTGTCATAGGCCGGTGTGCTGACCAAAGCCAATACTTCTCCGATATAAGGATTCATGGCTACCGAGCAGCTTTTATCTTCCTTAAACTGCTCATGCAAGGAAACCTGTAAATCAGTATCTATCGTAAGCTGGATGTCCTGCCCATGCTGTACCAGGATACAAGCAAGTTCCTCCTTCTCTTTGCCTTCCGAGTTTTCAATGTAAATCCTGCAACCGTTCTGGCCTTTCAGTTCACTCTCGAACAAGCTCTCCATTCCGCTTCTGCCGATTACACTATTGGCTGTATAGCCTTCTCCTGCATGCTCCTCTAAATCTTCCGCAGTAACACTTTGAACATATCCGACCAAATGTGCCGCTGCTTCTCCTAATGGGTATTCACGCACTTCAACATCAGATATCATCACTCCGGGAATCTCCAGCAACTTTTCATGCCTTTCTTTCTCCTTTAGGACTTCTTCATCTGGACTGATAGACATTAACTCAATTTCTTCCACTCTTGGAATTGTTTTAATGGGAACAAAAGAATCATCCTTTACCCACTTTGCAGACAGTTTCTTTTCTATCGCTTCCGGTGTGATTTCCACTAGTTCTGCAATCTGTGCGATTGCTTCCTCTCTGTTTTCCAACTTGCCCGGAACGATTCCAACCGAAGATGCTGTACCTTTTCCTGCAAGGACACGTCCGTTCCTATCCAGAATTTCTCCTCGTTCTGCCTGTGTAGTGGAAACTCTTACTTTATCTGTAGATGCCAGATTCGGAAAAATCAGGGAATCATCCCAAACTAACTGATATCCTTCTTCGTCCTTTAGGAAAAGTGCTTTATTCTCAAAGCTGATAGTTCCTGCAACTGTATCGAAAGAAGTCTGGTAGGTTACCGTCATTTGCTCCTCGTCATATGCAATAATCTGGACAGCTATATTCTGGACTTCTATACCTTCATAAATAGCTGAATTTCGAGTTACAAAATCCTCCTGACTGACATTTCCCGATGCCTCAATATGTAGCATTGCATACATTTCTTCATACTCCTGTTTTGGAATATGATCCATGTACTCCACCAGAAGTTCTTCCGGTGTCTTCCAGGCATTTTCCTTTGTTGCCAACATTCCTGCCACACATACTGCAGAAATTACCGCAGCTATTCCTATAACAGCAATCGCAATCCATAGGAGCCTGCTTCTTGTTTTCTTTCGCTTGTTTCTGCTTTTTCCTTTCTTCATATTGACCTCCATTCATTTTGCTTTGCTGATATGGTCATATTCTATTTTCAATGTACGCTATATCTTCAAAATATTACACTCGTAAGATTTTGAAGTAAAAAAATTTCTCTTTGCTGGGTATATCGTACTATGCATTCCTCCTTCCTTTTATTACATGCGTAAGATTTCGCAACAAAAAAATTTCGTCCGCAATCCTACTGCACTTGTGTAAATATTACATCAGTAAGATTTAGAAGTCAAGTTATCTTTATATAAAAAGGCTTCTGCCAGGAAGTATCATACATTTTCACAAAAGTGATACCTTTTAGCAAAAGCCTATTATTCAGCAGAGTTTCAAAACACCCCACTGCTGCGATATTCAAATGGTTCATTCATAAGGCTACAAAACACATATCCATTTTCGTTCCTTAATATCCCACAAACCGCAGAAAATCAAGGTTTCTTTGAAAGCAGACATACGGTTTCAATAATCCCCTGAACATTTATTTTATGCTGCATAGCGAAAGTATGCAATAGGTTTTCAAAGTGGGGTAATGGTTTTATCCCCATAAAAAGTGGTTGACTAAATGTATTTTAGAATTTTTCTATATAAATCCCACAGCCTCGGTCCACAAAAACCACCCAAAGCACTCAACCCACGATGCTCATGAACATCTCTATCTTCAACCTCAAAGAGCCTATGGAAATCATCTCCCTCACCTACATAAACTGATTTGTCATAATTAAGAAAAGTAGACTTGCCACTAAATTGGTCACCTGTGATATCTATAATAATATATTTGTCTACCATCAGCCATGCATGAGATTGTCCGTTTCCATCCGGTTTACCCCAATATGTTCCACAGACATAATCTGTTTTGATACCTTTATCCAATAAATACTGAGCTAACAAATCACTCGTATCTCCGCAGCAAGCACGTGGAAATCTGCGATATATGCTGTCGTTATCAAACTCCCCTGCTTCCAAAGCCAAGTCAATCGCTCTTCGAAATTGGGTTGCGAACTGTTCAATTTCCTTCATCATACGCTCCTTTAACAAAACCGCTTTTGCGAAAAAGTATTCTTTCGCCAAAATGTATATTTCCCGTTCTCCAAAGCCTATCCCCTGGGGTAAACCTCCTGATATATCATCACTCTGCGGAAACAGAAACACACATCTATTTTATTCCCAAAATGGCGAAATCCTTTGATTTATTGGGCTTTTCTTGACAAAAGGCAGACTGTTTCCACATGCCCGGTCATCGGGAACTGATCCACCGCCCAAGCCTTCTCCGCCCGATATCCTTTCTTCTTAAAATACACTAAGTCTCTCGCCAGCGTCTCCGGATTGCAAGAAACATACACGATGCGGTCCGGGTTTAAGATCGCGACGGCGTCCATGAATTCTTCGGTGCTTCCGCTTCTTGGCGGATCCATGAAGACAACGTCGGCGTGGGCATTCTGGGAGGCCATCTGGACCATGAATTTTCCGGCATCGTTGTTGTAAAAACGGATATTTTTCTCACCGTTTACCTTCGCGTTTGTGACTGCATCCCGGACAGCGTCCTTATTTAACTCAACGCCGATCACTTCTTTTGCCGCTGATGCCGCAACGATCCCGATCGTTCCGATCCCACAGTAAGCGTCAACGACCATCTCTTTTCCGGTAAGGCCTGCTGCCTCGATCGCCAGGTTATAGAGTTTCTCCGTCTGGACCGGATTGATCTGATAGAAGGATTTTGAGGAGATCCGGAATTTTTTCCCGCAGAGAACATCCACGATAAATCCCGGTCCGTGGAGGACGTGCTCTTTCTCTCCGAGCACCATGCTGGTGTTCCGGTCGTTTACATTCTGGACTACGGTCGTGATCTCCGGATGGACTTTTCTCAGCGCTTTCACAAAGTTATTCTTCGAAGGGAACACCGGCGATGCCGTGATCAGGACCACCATGATCTCTCCTGTCGCATGGGCTATTCGCACCAGAACATGGCGGAGGAAGCCATATCCGGTGTCCTCATCAAATACCTTCATCTTGAACGACGGAAGCAGTTCCCGGATCGTTCCGATGATCTCATCCGCCTTTTTATTCTCGATCAGGCATGTTTCTACCGGCAGAACCGTGTGGGTTCCCTCTTTGTAGACTCCGGAAATGATCCTGCCTTTCCGATCTCTCGCCATCACCGCATGAACCTTATTTCTGTAATGGAACGGATCGTCCATGCCGATGATCGTCTCGACCTTGCAGAACGGGCGGAGAAGGTCTGCAACCTCTTTCTTTTTGTGCTCTAGCTGCTTCTCATACGGCATGTCCAGATACTGACACCCGCCGCAGGATTTAAAATGCGGACAGAGAGAGTTCTTTTTCCCCGATTTCCCGCTATTCTGGTCTCCCCGTGCCCGGGTATTCAGCATTTCTCCGGATTTCCGGTTTGTTCTTCCGTTCCCGTTTGTCCACTCTTTCTTTTCACTCATTTTCTTCATCTTCTTATCCCGGTTTTCTCTATTTTCCATCTTTTGTTTTCTCCATTCTCTTTTTCTATCTTTTATCCGGCTTCCCCTTGATTCTCCCAATCCATCTGATTATAATATCACATAAAGTATATCTTTTTTCCCCGAATTATTCTACATGATTTTACATAAGTTTAGACAGAAAGGACATACACTCATGGAAAACACATGCAATCACGACACTGCTCAGCCAGCTTCCACTCCATCCCCTGTCGCCGAGACAGGCCGTCCGAAAGATTGTTCCGGACGTCTTGAGACAGAGATCCGCACTTACGATCTTCTCGACTCCTTGAATATCCCCTACACCCGCGTCGACCACGAAGCCGCATTCACGATCGATGCCTGCAACGGTGTTGACGAGATCCTCGGGATCCACATCTGCAAGAATCTCTTTCTCTGCAATGCGCAGAAGACAAAATTTTATCTTCTTCTGATGCCGGGCCACAAAAAATTCAAGACAAAAGTCCTCTCAAAGCAGATCGGCTCCGCCCGACTCTCCTTCGCGGATGATGATCACATGAAAGAATATTTAAAGCTGACTCCCGGTTCTGTCAGTGTGATGGGGCTTATGAACGATCCGGAAGGTCATGTAAAACTTCTGATCGACTCCGATGTCTTAAAGGACGAATATTTCGGCTGCCATCCGTGCATCAACACCAGCAGCCTGAAGATCAAAACATCCGATATTCTCGAAAAATTTCTCCCGGCCGTTCACCATGAACCGACGATCGTGGATCTTCCTTGGGAAGAGTAAAAGAAGAACAGGAACATGGCTCCTCAAAAAGTCTTGTTCCTGCTCTTCTTTTTCCTTTATTCTTTATCCTATATCCTTTTGCTGAACGCTATTCTCAGACTTTCCGCCGGACTCGCGGTACTTTCCCATGTATGGGAGATTTCTCTTGCCCGGCAGAATCTTTGTCCTAACTGCCTGTCCGCCAAAAACGGAAGCTGCAGGTCAGAAAGGACCTTTTTTCCCTTACTGCATCACACCGCTCGCATTGAAGGTATAATCCACACCGTCAATGTTCTTCGTCGTTCCTGTCACCATCGCACCTAACTCTGCCGGATCAAGATAGTACCAGTAGCCATCCGGATTTACCCAGCCGCTCATTCGTCCGCCATCGCGGTAGAAATACCATTTTCCGCCTTCCTGCTTCCATTCACCGCTGTCGATCGCGGTTCCCTGTGCAGCCTTCGGAGCATAGTCTTTATATGTGAATTCCAGGCAGACATTTCCGTTGATCCCGTTTACACGTCCCTTATCTGTGCACTGCCAGATCGTACGTCCCTGATAATGTCCGTCCGCACCATATCTCGCAAGCCAGAGATCGTATTTGATCTGGTTTGTATCCATCTCGTTCGTAAACTTACTGTAATCGCTGTAAACGATCGGGGTATATCCGGCCGCAGCGATCGTGTCACAGAACGCATTTACCACATTTGTCAGATCCTGCACTGATAAATAGTCCAGAATATATTTTGATTCCACATCCACGGCAACCGGATATTTTACCGTATATCCGGACATCTTTTCCAGAGTATATTTTGCTGCCGCTTTTGCCTCATCGACGGTCCGGGTCTGGAGGAACACATACGGGGCCGCCTGAACTCCGTTTGCGGAAGCCCCTTTCATATTTTTCTCATAATATTCGTCCATGGTATACTGTCCTTCATATCCAAAGGATCCCATACGAACATACGCAAAGGAGACATCATCCGCTGCAACCTTCGCCCAGTCGATATCGCCCTGCCATTTGGAAACGCTGATGCCGCGAAGAAGCGCCCCGTCCATATTTTTTCCGTTCGCGTCTACGTAAACACCGTTGACCTTTTTCCATGCACTTGCCGGATCACTTGTCGTGGTATCCGTGGAGGCCTTATTCTGGTCCTCGTATCCCGGTCCAACCGGAGTCTCATCCGCAAAAGCTGTAAAACTGCCCTGTGTGATCATAAGCGCTGCGAAAAGCGCTGTCATATATCGAAATTTTTTCTGAAACATTCTAAAACCGCCTTTCTCTTTTCATACGTCTTTTTTCCTGCCAAAAGTCATAACCTTGAGGCTTCTATCATCTGAATATCGATCGTAAACTGCATTCTCCATCCAATGTCTCTCCAAAGCTTCGGCATAAACATCCCTTTTCTTTAAGACGTACCAAGTATACTACAATTTCCCTCTTTTTTTATTAAGAACTTCTTACGTTTTCGTTGTCACACATCTAAGACTTTGTGGCAAAATTCCGTCCAAACCATAGATGCGGACACATTGGCAGATGTTCTGCCAGGAAAAGCATAACATTTTCCTATCTGGTCGACAAACGGTCGATTTCATACATAAAAAGCTGTCCTCACCGGACGGCCTTTTCCTTACGCCGAGCGCGATCGCCTACGCCAATTTTCTTCTTCCACAAGTGCATCTCATTGGCACATCGTGCCCTTTTGCTTAACAGAAAATTCCCTGTTAAACAAATGAAAACACGCTTCGCGAGTTTCCCCTTATTATCGCGACAGTCGCCAAGGTCTCGCGCAAGTGCGGACTTTGACCCGTTATTCGCGTAAATAAGAAAAACCCCTGAAAAATCAAGGGTTTCGAGCGGAGACGGAGGGATTCGAACCCTCGTACCGGGATGAACCGATAAACGCATTTCGAGTGCGCCGCGTTACGGCCGCTTCGCTACGTCTCCGGATTGTCTGCTTTTTGAAAAAGCAGACTAATATTATTATACATATTTTTTTCGATTTGTATAGAGGATTTAAAAAATTTATTTTAATTCCCCTCCGCAAAATAAGCATCCACCGCTCCCGCGATGCCGCTCGCGATCTTTCCCCGGTAGCCATCGTCCTGAAGCCATGTGTCCTCGTCAGGATTGCTTAAGAATCCCATCTCGAGCACACAGACCGGGATCTCGCACCAGTTGATATCGGAGGAGCTGTCCGTCTCCTGGACGCCTCGATTCTTCGTTCCTGTCGTCCCGCAGACGGTATCCACGATCTTTTTGGAAAGATTGTAGCTCTTGTCATGAAGAGACGCGTTGTAAGGGTTCTGGGCTGTCATACAGGTTGCTAATGCCCCATAGACACCAGAGTTGTCCATGGAATCCGCGTGAAGCCGGATCAGGATATCCGCGCCGCTCTGATTTGCTGCGACGGACCGCTCCGCGCTGCTCATGTTCACATCGTTGCTCGTCCGGATCATGACGACATGGTATCCGCGGTTTGTGAGCTCTGTCTCAAGCTTTTTTGCGACCGCAAGAGTGACCTCATATTCAGGGACGCCGCTCGCCGTTCCAACCGAGCCTTCCGGCATCTTCGCCTTCATCGTCGAAGAGGACGGGCCAATCGGCTCCTTGGAAGTATTGGCTTTCGCCTGGTGTCCCGCATCGATCGCGACGGTATGTCCGTTAAACGGAACTTCCGGAGCAGTCTCCGCGTCATCGTTCGCCGCGGCTGTATAAGCCTCCGCCGCTGACTCTCTCGCTGCCGCGACACTCTCCTCCTCCGACATTTCCGAAGCCATCTCCTCTGATTCGGAGACCGATTCCGCATCCTGCGAGCTTTCGGCCGCCTGATCTGCGCTCATCATCTCCCCGGCAGGATTGCCCAGTGCCTGAAGATCAGCTTCATCGGAATTTTCCGTTCCCTGTTCCTCGCCGGATCCGCTTTCTGACTCCGCTGCCGCAGTCTCGCTACTCAGATCCACCGCCTCATATTTTCTCGTCCCATTGCAGCCGGAAAGCACCAGTGCAAAAAAGACCGCAGAAATAAGGAATCGGAGGAGTCCGTTCCCCTTTTTCATCCTGCTCATAGGATCGTTCCCCCTCCGACTACACATTCATTTTCATAAAATACAACTGCCTGTCCCGGCGTGATCGCACGCTGCGGCTCTTTAAACCGGCATTCCACGGTTCCGTCCGGGAGTTCCCTGATGATACACGGAGATCCCTTGTGGCTGTAGCGGATCTTCGCGAGAACTTCCCGTTCCCCGCCGTGAAGTCCGTCGATCGCCATCCAGTTCACATCCTTGCAGACCAGATGGTCGGAAAATACATCATTTCCTTCGCCGATCACAACCTCGTTCGTCTCCGGGCGAATTCCTGTGACAAACACCGGATGGCCCATCGCGAGGTTTAAGCCCTTTCTCTGACCGACCGTGTAATGAGTGATCCCCTTATGTTTTCCAAGGATCACACCATTTTTATCCACAAAGTTTCCGCTTCCCGGAACACTTTCGGCTTCCCGCTCGATAAATCCGGCATAATCATTATCCGGAACGAAGCAGATCTCCATACTGTCCTTCTTCTTTGCTACGGCAAGTCCACGGTCCTCGGCGATCTTTCGCACCTCGTCCTTCGTGTAATCACCGATAGGCATCAACGTCTTGGAAAGCTGGAACTGGGTCAGGTTGTAGAGCGCATAGGTCTGGTCTTTCGCCGCCGTAACGGAATTGCGGATCGTATAGCGTCCGTTCGGAAGCTGACTGATCCTCGCATAATGTCCCGTCGCGATATAATCGGCACCGATCTCCAGACTGCGCTCCAAAAGTGCCTCCCATTTTACATAGCGGTTGCAGGCAATACACGGATTCGGTGTCCGTCCATGCAGATATTCCGCGACAAAATAATCGATCACATTCTTCTGGAATTCTTTCCGGAAGTTCATAACATAGTAGGGAATTCCGAGTGTCCATGCGACGCGTCTTGCATCCTCCACCGCACTGAGCCCACAGCATCCGCCGTTTTCCTCAACCGTACAGGAATCCTCCTCCTGCCAGATCTGCATGGTGACACCGATCACGTCGTATCCCTGTTCCTTTAAAAGGCAGGCAGCAACCGATGAATCCACGCCCCCGGACATTCCTACCACGACTTTTTTCTTCATTAATATTCCTCGTCCTCTTCATGCTCACTGATATCGGACACCGGCTTCTGTAAGCCTTTGATCTCGATATGGTGCTTTTCTGCATAATCCCAGAGTGCTGCATGGATCGCTTCCTCTGCAAGCAGGGAGCAGTGAACCTTTACCGGCGGAAGTCCGTCAAGAGCTTCCATAACTGCCTTATTGGTTACTTCCATCGCTTCCTCGATCGTCTTTCCCATTACCATCTCTGTCGCCATGCTGCTTGTGGCAACGGCAGCGCCGCAGCCGAAGGTTTTAAACTTGCAGTCACGGATGATATGTGTCTCATCATCGATATCAAGATAGATTCTCATGATATCGCCGCATTTTGCGTTTCCGACAGTACCTACGCCGCTGGCGTCCTCAATTTCTCCCATGTTTCTCGGGTGCTGGAAATGGTCCATTACTTTCTCTGAATACATTATTTTTCCTCTTACTTTCTGTTCTTCTTAATGAAATCCTCATAGAGTGGGGACATTGCGCGAAGCTTCTCCACGATCTTCTTAAGGCAGTCTACAGTATGGTCGATCTCTTCCTTCGTTGTCTCCTCGCTTAAGGTAAGGCGTAAGGATCCGTGCGCGATCTCGTGCGGAAGTCCGATGGCTAACAGCACATGGGACGGATCCAGGGAACCGGATGTACATGCAGATCCGCTGGAACCGCAGATCCCGTCCATATCGAGCATGATGAGTAAGGACTCACCTTCGATAAACTGGAACGCAAAGTTCGCATTGTTGGAGAGACGGTTTGTGCGGTGACCGTTTAAGCGTGTGTACGGTATCTCGTCCATGACACGTCCGATCAGGTAATCACGGAGTTCTGTCTCTTTCTTCTTATTATTCTCAAGCTCTGCCATCGCGATCTCGACTGCTTTTCCGAGACCCACGATTCCCGGCACATTCTCAGTTCCGGCACGGCGTTTTCTCTCCTGGGCGCCGCCGTGGATGAAGGAGCGGAGTTTTAAGCCTTTTCTGATATAGAGGAAGCCGACTCCCTTCGGGCCGTGGAACTTGTGTCCGCTGGCGCTTAACATGTCGATATGGTACTCATCCACATTGATCGGTTCATGGCAGTATGCCTGAACTGCGTCGGTGTGGAAGATAATTCCGTTTTCATGGGCGATCTCACCGATCTCTTTAATCGGCTGGATCGTTCCGATCTCGTTGTTTGCGAACATTACAGAGATCAGGATCGTATCCGGGCGGATCGCCTTCTTTAACTCGTCGATAGAGACGGTGCCGTACTCATCCACCGGGAGGTATGTGATCTCGTAGCCGCGCTTTTCAAGATATTCACAGGTGTGAAGGATCGCGTGGTGTTCGATCTTTGTTGTGATGATGTGTTTTCCCTTGGATGCATATGCCTCCGCAGTTGCGATCAAAGCCCAGTTGTCGGACTCGGAACCGCCGTTTGTAAAGTAGATCTCATTGTCCTTTGCGCCGAGAGAATTTGCGACCGTCTCTCTTGCCTTTGCGAGCGCTTCCTTACACGGTGTGGAAAACTCATATACCGCAGAAGGGTTTCCGTAATATTCTGTATAAAACGGCAGCATGGCTTCCACGACTTCCGGACGTACCTTTGTCGTAGCCGCGTTGTCGAGATAAATTACTTTCTTCATTGTTCCGCCTTTCTGTTTTAAGAGGTTCAAAGCCTGATAACACTATTAGTTTATGCCATGACCCGCGAGTCAGCGCCGCAAAAAGCGCGGACAGGCCACAGATATTTTACATTATATACGAAACCCCTCAGGAATTTCAACCGGTATTCTCATGTTTTTTCAGAAATACACAGTGAATCACTAAGTATTAAAAAATTTGTGATGATTTCAGTCTTCATATCAGTCATCCGTCTGCGATAAACCGGATTCATATCATTCCCCTGCTCCCACATATATATAACCGAATCCTTCTGCCATTTCGGAGCTGCCATGCCTTCTTCCCATAAGCCCCATCCACTCATCACCGGAACAATTCTTCTCACAGCCGCCGGTCTCCTCTCCCGCGTCCTCGGCTTTTTCTACCGGATCTTTCTCTCCCGCACGATCGGCGCCGAAGGTCTCGGAATCTATCAGATGATCTTTCCGGTCTACGGGATCTTTTTCTCCTTGTGCGCCGGCTCGATCCAGACTGCGATCTCCCGTTTCATCGCAGCGGAGCCGGAACATGCGAAGCGGACGCTTGTTTCCGGATTTCTCCTTTCCTTTTCCATGTCACTCTCCGCGGCCCTTATGATCCGACATTTTTCCGGATTTCTCGCGGGATCTGTCCTCATGGAACCGCGGTGCGCCCCGCTGCTCTCCGTCATGGCCTTTGCAATCCCCTGCACTTCCGTCCATGCCTGTATCTGCGGCTACTACTACGGAAAGGAAAAGGTGTCTGTCCCTGCAGCCGCCCAGCTCTTTGAACAGATGATCCGGATCTTTACGGTCTTTCTCCTGGCATCCATCTGGATCGAGAAGAAGATTCCGATCACGGTGTCGCTCGCGGTATTCGGCCTGGTGGCCGGAGAGGCCGGATCTGCTTTGTTTGTCCTGATATTTTTTCTTCTTTTTCATGAATTTCATGGAAATAAAAATAATTCAGCAAATTTCTCCGATCATGCCGCGCACAAACCTCATAAATTTCAAAGTACCGCAGATATTCCGGGACTCCTGGATTTCCTGTCTCCCATGAGTGCTCTCCTCGCTCTCGCCGTCCCGCTCATGGCCAACCGGCTGATCCTGAACCTCTTACAGAGTGCCGAGACGATCATGATCCCGGAGCGGCTCACTGTCTACGGCCTCACAAGGTCCCAGGCTGTCGGTACATATGGGACTCTCACCGGCATGGCAATGCCGTTTGTCCTCTTTCCCTCCGCTCTCGTAAACTCTCTGGCTGTGGTCCTGCTGCCGTCGACCGCCAGACACCAGTCTGCCGGAAACACCTCCGGCATCGCGGACGGGATCTCCATGTCCTTCCGCTACAGCCTCTACCTCGGGATCTTCTGCATCGGGGTATTCACGGTCTTCGGCGAAACTCTGGGGCTGCAGATATTTAAAAGCCAGGACGCCGGATCTTTCATTCAGATCCTCGCCTGGCTCTGCCCGTTTCTCTATCTTGCCACCTCGTCCGGCAGCATTTTAAATGGCCTTGGAAGGACGAAGCTCACATTTTTCCATCACCTGGTCTCTCTCCTCGTCCGCATCGCTTTCGTGTGGTTCGGGATCCCGGTGTTCGGGATCCGTTCCTGTCTCTGGGGGATGTTAGCAAGCGAGGTTCTCCTCGCTCTGCTCCATATCCTGGCACTCCGAAGGATCACTGCGTTTGAATGGAACGCATGGACCCTGATCGGAAAACCGGTATTCTGCCTGCTCTGCGCGCTCTGGATCTTCCGCCTGTTCCCGGAAGACTTCCCGATCCCGTCCGGTTTTCCGGAATTTTTCCGCACCGCCGTCCGGATCCTCATCCTGTCAGCCGCCTACTTCCTGCTTTTGCTGTTTTTCCACAGGAAACCGCAGCGCTCCGCTGCATAAGTCAAACAAACCATTCCGCTACTCGTCGAACTCCACTGTCACATAGTATCCGCGGTCATTCTGGATGATGTCCTTCACAATGCCCTTTTTGCTCTTCAGACGCTCCGTAAAACGGAACAGCCCCGACATGGCCACCGCCGGCTCGATCATGTAATTGACATTGACCGGTGTGACCGACTCGCTGACATCCACTTCCTGCCCGACCTCAACGAGACCCGGGCGCTCCATTTTAAATACGATCTCTCTCATTTTTATCCTCTTTTCCTGATAAATACAACAGTTCTTCCGATACGCTCTTCTGACAGAAAAACAGATGCCGCCAGCCCGCTTTTGTCGCGTTCTCTGGCGGCATATAATCTTTTTTCTTAGTCAGACATGACTCCCATCTCTTTAAGATGCTGAGTAACCGTAAATTTATCCCAACGAAAATCCATTCTGCAGTTGAAATAACCGTTCTGCGAAGGTGTGTATCATCCAGCGACCATCATTTGCATAGACCTGGTTTTCTTATTACTTACCCTCGTAAATGATCGCGGAATCCACATCATATTTCTGAAGTTTCTCTCTTCCTTTTAATCCCGCAAGCTCCATCACAAAACAGATCTTAACGACCTCGCCGCCGAGTTCTTCCACGAGCTTTGCGATCGCCTCCACAGTTCCGCCGGTTGCGATCAGATCATCGATGATCACGACCTTCTGACCCGGTTTGATGGAATCTTTATGAAGCTCGATCGTTCCGGTGCCGTACTCTAAGGCATACTCCATAGAAACCGTCTCTCTCGGAAGCTTACCCGGTTTTCTCGCCGGGACAAAGGATTTTCCCATCTCATACGCGACCGGTGTTCCAAAAATAAATCCTCTGGACTCCGCGCCGACAACCACATCGAAATCCACGTCCTTCACCATCGCAAGGAGAGAATCGATCGCCAGCTTAAATCCATCCGGATCCTGTAAGATCGAGGTGATATCGCGGAAAATAATTCCCGGCTCCGGGAAATCCGGAATGCTTACAACATAATCTTCCAGCTTTTTCATAACTTTTCTGGTTCCTTTCTTTCTGACTCACTATTTCTGCAGCGATCCTGATTTCATCTCAACCAACTTGTTAGCTTTTCATTTTCAGGGCCACCGCTGATATTCTGTTTTCGCAGCAATCTGGTCCTTTTTCCAAAGGACCTCTATTGGCGGTTTCCGTTCTCTGCCGGAAACTCTTTTTTATTTTATCACATGTGTATTTTTCTGGCAACCACGAGAAAAAGCCAAAACCTTAGTTGAACGCCCATCTTTTTTGTAGTATAATCGGAAACAGTTCCGATTTGCGTTGTTTGTCACCTAAACGAGGTGGAAGTCTGATCTGACTGAGATAAAATATTACAGAAAGTTCAACGCCCGGCTGTCTTTTCCCATGCCAGGCTGTTGTTTAAATTGGTGAAGCAATTATGAAAATATCTACAAAAGGCCGTTATGCGCTCCGCATGGTCATCGACCTGGCGGAACACACCGAGGATGGGTTTATTTCCTTAAAGGATATCGCCGCCCGCCAGGGGCTCTCAAAAAAATATCTGGAGCAGATCGTCCCGCTCTTAAATAAGACCGGAATGCTCTCCACTACCCGCGGATACCAGGGCGGATATCGTCTCGCGAAAGCTCCGTCGGAATGTACGGTCGGTGAGATCTTAGAAACCACAGAGGGCAGTCTCGCCCCGGTCTCCTGCCTCGAGCACACTCCGAATCCCTGCGAACGCTGCTCCGCCTGCGACACGCTCCCGGTCTGGGAAGGTTTAAACCGCGTCATCATGGACTACCTGGACGGCATCACGATCCAGACGATCCTGGACCAGAAACATGAGCTGGAGGAGAAACACAGACTGGCAGCGGAGGAGATCTTAAACAGTGTGAAGGGGCCATGCAAATCATAAGATTGGCAGCGGCGGTATCGGTCAGGTCTTCCACCTCATAATACCAAATGATATAAGCTTCGTAGCTAGTTCCTTCCGAAATAACTGCTGCGAAGCTATTTTTTCTTCGATCAGTTACAGTAGACAGCTACTCTCACCCATCAGAAATACACTCACAGATCATCTTTTCATCTTATATCTCCTGCGTTCCCCCTTATGTTTTGCATAAACCTGCCACCAGCGTTTTCCTGCAGTTATACAGCCACAGCAAAACAGCAGCCACATGCACTTTTTTTGCGCACTGGCTGCTGTTTTTCGTTCACTTATTGAGGGGGAATATCATATTGGGAGTATTTTGCAAGGATCTTATGATCTCCGGGACGATTCCTGCCAGGCATTCATCGTCCCGTACCATTCTGTAAAAGCAGTGGATTATTCCTGTAATGTCTTAAATGCCTCGTCGAGATCCTCGATGATATCGTCGATGTTCTCAGTACCGATGGAGAGACGGATCGTGTTCTGCTTGATGCCCTGATCTGCAAGCTCCTCATCGTTTAACTGGGAGTGGGTTGTGGATGCCGGATGGATGACAAGGGATTTTACATCGGCAACGTTTGCGAGTAAGGAGAAGAGTTCCAGGTTATCAATGAACTTCTTCGCAGCCTCTGCACCGCCTTTGATCTCGAAGGTAAAGATGGAGCCGCCGCCGTTCGGGAAATATTTCTTGTAAAGTCTCTGCTGCTCCGGATCATCGGATACGGACGGATGGTTTACTTTTTCTACGAGCGGATGGTTGTTTAAGTACTCAACGACTTTTAATGCGTTCTGTACATGGCGCTCTACACGGAGGGACAGTGTCTCAAGTCCCTGTAAGAAGATGAATGCGTGGAACGGGGAGATCGTTGCGCCTGTATCACGAAGTAAGATCGCACGGATCTTTGTGACGAATGCTGCTCTTCCTGCTGCCTTTACGAAGCTTACGCCATGGTAGCTCGGGTTCGGCTCAACTAAGGACGGGAACTTTCCGCTTGCTTCCCAGTCAAAGTTTCCGCTGTCGATGATCACGCCGCCGATCGTGGTTCCGTGGCCGCCGATGAATTTTGTTGCGGAATGGAATACGATGTCTGCGCCGTACTCGATCGGTCTTACAAGGTACGGAGTCGCAAATGTGTTATCCACTACGAGTGGGATCTTGTGTGCATGAGCGATGGATGCGAGCTTCTCGATATCGACAACATCGGAGTTCGGGTTTCCGAGTGTCTCAACATGGATCGCTTTTGTGTTCTCCTGGATCGCATTCTCAACTTCCTCGTAGTTGAACGGATCAACGAAGGTTGCTGTCACACCGTACTCCGGAAGTGTATGTGCGAGGAGGTTGTAGGTTCCTCCGTAGATGTTCTTTGCTGCAACGATGTGGTCGCCTGCATGTGCAAGGTTTTCAAATACATAGGTTGCTGCCGCTGCACCGGATGCAACTGCAAGTGCTGCAACGCCGCCCTCAAGTGCTGCGATTCTCTTTTCAAATACATCCTCGGTCGGGTTTGTCAGTCTTCCATAGATGTTTCCGGCATCGGTAAGTCCGAAACGTGCTGCTGCATGTTCGCAGTTTTTAAATACATAGGAAGAAGTCTGGTAGATCGGAACCGCTCTCGCGTCTGTCACCGGATCCGGCTGCTCCTGTCCTACATGAAGCTGTAATGTCTCAAATTTGAAATGTCTCTCTGCTCTTGTCTTCTTTGCCATAGTATTTTCCTCCTCTTATCTCGGACCGGGATGTCTGTTTTTATGATGCATTCCCGTAAAAGTTTTCGTTTTTATCAACCAACATTTCCTATCTGGTTGCAAGGTAATCCTACCATAAATTGGAAATCCTGTCTAATTGGAAGTACTCAATGTTTGCTATAGGTTTTACTTATATTGATTCGCTGCAGAACCGCTCCACGTCACCCCACCAGTGCTTGACGCACTCCCCAAGCATGCGCAGCCGCCTGCAACAATCTTTATTTTCCCGTACTTTCTTCACGTATGTTCCCCTCTCTGCATACTCTACCTATATATGTGAATTAAAAAGAGAGGTCATCTCCTGTTATGAAAAAGATCATGATCCCGACAATTCTCGCAGTTACCGCCGCTGCGCTTCTCTCCGGCTGCGGTCATGCTGCGGATTCTTCCCTCACACCCGTCACCTTAAACGAAGTCGCCCACTCCATCTTCTATGCGCCCCAGTATGCCGCCATCGAGCTCGGCTATTTTGAGGACGAAGGCATCGATCTCACTCTGGTGAACGGTGCCGGGGCGGACAAAGTCATGACGGCTCTGGTATCCGGCGATGCCGACATCGGATTCATGGGTTCGGAAGCCAGCATCTATACTTATATCCAGGGCGATGAGGATTACGCCGTAAACTTCGCCCAGCTCACCCAGCGCGCCGGAAACTTCCTGGTCGGACGCACACCGGAAGCTGATTTCAAATGGGAAGATCTCGTCGGAAAGAAAGTCCTCGGCGGTCGGGCCGGCGGCATGCCGGAGATGGTGTTTGAATATATCCTGAAGAAAAACGGGATCGACCCGAAAACCGATCTTTCCATCGACCAGAGCATCAGTTTCGGTCTCACGGCAGCGGCCTTCACAAACAACAGCGCCGACTACACGGTCGAGTTTGAGCCATTCGCGACCGCTCTGGAGCAGGAGGGAAACGGCTATGTCGTCGCCTCCCTCGGAAAAGACTCCGGCTACGTTCCCTACACCGCCTACAGCGCAAAAAAGAGCTATCTCGAAAAACATCCGGAGCTCATCCAGAAATTCACAAACGCGATCCAGCGCGGTCTCGATTATGTGAACACCCACTCCGCTGAGGAGATCGCGGAGACGATCCGACCGCAGTTTAAGGAGACTGATCCTGAAAAGATCGCGATCATCGTCGACCGTTACAAAGAACAGGATACTTGGAAAGAGAACACGATTTTCGAGAAAGAAAGCTTTGAGCTCCTTGAAAATATCCTGGAGGAAGCCGGGGAACTCGATACCCGCGTTCCGTATGAAGATCTTGTGAATACGGAATTTGCGAAGATGGCGGCGGGGAAATAAGATCTCATATTCTAAATTTTTCCAAGAATAAATGTCTTACCGCCGACAGCTCTTTACAGAATTATGGCAATGAAAAAAGCAGAATGTCTGACACACTTTTGAGTGTATGAACATTCTGCTTTTATTTCATGAATATCATTCTCCCTTTTTCCGATAATATGAAGCCTGACTGATATCCAGAATCTTACAGATCTCACGTACCTGGTCACGGAGCGGCAGATTCTTATATTCTGCACCTAATCTGGTAATGATCTCCGATTCCAATAACTCAACATTTTCACGAAGTGGACGATAAATGTTGATTCCCGGAGCAAATATATGACGTTCCTCCGGAATTTTCATTTTAGAAGGCATATTATCATCCGAAAGAATGGAACCCTTTTCAAACGTCATCATATATTCGATGCAATTTTCCAGCTCACGCACATTTCCTGGCCAGTTATATGCTCTCATAACTGCCAAAGCTTCATCAGAAATCCGCCGCACTTTCTTGTTCAGGATCTTGTTGTACTTTTCGATAAAATATTTGCACAAAACAAAAATATCTTCTTTTCTTTCCCGGAGCGGAGGAATATGGATCGGCACAACATTTAAACGATAATACAGATCCGCTCTGTTTTCCTTTTAATTTGTCCTTCACGGTCATCTGTACCAGCATCATACCGAAATTTCCCTCATTCCGGATCTCTTCCGTTCCGGTCCCGTTGTCCTGGACCGTCACGGATGCGTACCGTTCTCCGTTCTTTAAGATCACGCGGATTTCCCCGTTTTCTCTTCCCTTAAATGCGTGTTTGTACGCATTTGAAACAAGCTCATTCACCACAAGCGCAACGTCCGTCGCCTGATCCTGGGAAACCGTCAGATCATCGCCGGAAAGTTTCAGATCAATGGGATATTCTGCCCCATATAGGAGCAGGAACTGGTTCTTTAACTTCTCGAGAAACGGCATCAGAGGCGCCGGTCCCTCATCATTTGCCGTGAGGATCTCGTTGATGGAGGCGATGCTCTGGACTCTTGCGATGTTTTCCCGGAACGCCTGCTTCACTTCCTCACTCTCCGACTTTCTCGCCTGGATGTTCATGATGCTGGCGATGAGCTGAAGATGATTTTTTACCCGGTGATGGACTTCCCGTCTCGCATTCCGCACTGCGGTACTCTCAGTCCTCGACGCGACCGAACCAAACGCCACCGGCTGTCTCGCCATCGCCTCGTATTTCTGTTCTCTCCGGATCTCTTTGCTGATGTCCCGCTCGCCGATCAGGATCCCGATGACGCTTCCATCCTCGCCCTGGATCGGGACTGCATCCTGGCGCACCATATTTTCCTCCTGAGTCACTGCTTTGATATCCCGTACAGGAGTTCTCGTCTCGAGCGCCCGGTAAACCGCCGGTTCGTCCTTTTGCTCAGCTGCACATCCGACAACACTTTTCTGATAGGCTGACGGCATATATTTCGGTCCTGCCTGGGCTGCGACAAACATGATCCCATCCGTTTTGTCCATACAGTCGATAAACAGATCGGCCCCCGCAAGCTCCGCCATCATCGGCAGCATCTGTTCCGTCCGTTTTAAAATCTCTGCATTCTCCTCCGAGAGACCGGTGCGTTTCATGAGTTCTTCTTTTGTCATGCTACGCCTCCTCTTCCAGGAGCTGCTTTGCAAAGGCGGAAACCGTAAGCCCGGCCTTTTCCGCTCCCTTTACGAGGTAACGGTACGCCTCCTGCTCCGTCATCCGGCGCTCCCTCATCAGCCACTTCTTCGCCTGATTTGCCTCGTCCCTCTGGGATTCCACGCGGATGATCGCACGGGCCACGGAAACTAACGGTGCACGCTTTTCCATGGCTGTCTTCTGCATTTTCCGGTACGCATCCATTTCAGAGATATGTTTTGATCTCGCCAGAAGACCTTTTGCCCGTTCGATCACACGGTTCTCCTCCAGTCTTCTGTTCGCCTCACCGATCGCCAGCTTCTGTTTCGCAAGCCGTCTTCCCTGCGCATACGCCATCTCGATCGTCGGCCGCAGATTTCTCGCTTCGACCGGCTTCACGATATAACCGGACACTCCGATCCGGCCGGCCTGTTCCAGAAAGTCTTCATCTGCAAAAGCGGTGCAGATCACAACGCAGCCTGCGAGGTTCTCATTGATGATCGTCTCCGCCGCTGTCATTCCGTCAAATACCGGCATCTCAAGGTCCAGGAGGACCACATCCGGGTTCTTCTTTCTGCAGAGTTCCACCGCGTCAAATCCGTCCGCGCCCTCCGCTACTACCTCATAATTTAACTCTTCCAGCATCTGACCGAGGTCCATCCGGATGATCGGTTCGTCATCCACCACGACCACAGTCTTTTTATTCTCCTGTCTGTCCGCCATTTTTCTTCCTCAGTTATAAAAAAAATGTGCCTTGACACATTCTCGCTCCGGGCGCGGCTGCCTGCGCCAATCTTCAACTTCGGGCGAGTACGCGTTTCAGGCACGCAGTGTCTTTATCGTTTTTTACAGTCCGTGCAGTAAATGCACCGATCTGCTGAATAGTTACCATCATACAATATTTTTCCGGAAAATGGAACCGCCAGATTGAATTTTCAATCCCGAAAATTTCTACCTGTGAAAAGTACCACCAGCTTCTTCACCTTTCATTCTCCACCACCCTGTCATCCACTTCATATAATCAGCAAATCCGGCAGTGTCCACATTCTGTGCCGCTATGACAGGGACATTTCCGACTTCTTCCCCGTTCAGGCGGTAACTTAAGGTTCCAAGCCGGTCCCCTGCCTTTACCGGGGCGTTTACGTCTTCCTCCAGCATCAGTTCCCGCTCCATGCCGGAAAAATCCTCGCCGTGGAGCCCGAGATATGTAAAAGGTTCCCCGTAGGAAAGTTCCACTTCCGGTTCTTTTCCGCCGTTGACCGGGAGCTTCGGAAGCTCCGGTGGCGTCTCGTCCTTATAGAGCCTGCAGTTCCCATATCCATAATTTAAGAGCGTCACCGCATCTTTAAATCGTGCCTTGTAATCCGGCGCTGCCATGATCGCGGCGATGAGCTCCACACCGTCCTTCTTCGCCGTGGCAGAGAGACAGTATTTCGCGATGCTCGTGGACCCCGTCTTTAATCCTGTCACCTCAAAGTTCGTCGACATCTTTAAAAGCTTATTCGTGTTGGAGAGGCCGAACTCCTTTGATCCCTGTTTGGTCACATGGGTGATGTTCTCCATCCAGATCGTCGTGTAGTTCGTGATCTGCGGATATTTTGTGATGAGTTCCCGTGACATCAGCGCAATGTCCCGCGCGGTCGTCACATGTTCCGGGGAATTTGTGAGTCCGCAGCAGTCGATGAATTTTGTGTGCTCCATCCCCAGTCCTTTCGCCCGCTCATTCATCATCTTCACAAATGTCCCCTCATCTCCGCCGACAAACTCCGCCATCGCCACCGACGCGTCGTTCCCCGATGCGATGACGATGCACTTGATCAGTGTCTCCACCGTCTGGATCTCTCCTTCCTCCAGAAACACCTGCGATCCGCCCATGGATTTCGCGTGGGCACTCGTCACCACCTCATCTGTCAGGTGGATCTTCCCGGATTGCAGGGCATCGAAGATCAGGATCAGCGTCATGATCTTCGTGACACTTGCCGGGTTTCTCGGCTCATCCGCGTTCTTCTCACAGATCACGGTCCCTGTGGACGCCTCCATGAGGATTGCGGACGGGGCTGTGATCTCCGGGCCGGGATCGGCTCCCGCCGCAGTTTTCGCTATAATCCGTCCACTCTCCGCTATTTTGCTGTTTCCTGTCCCCGCATATCCGTTTACCGGTCCCATCATCACCAGGATCCCGGCCATGATCCCGCAAAAGATCCTTTTTCCAGCTCTCATGCTTTTTCTCCCGCCCAGCCTGCTCTCGCGCAGGATTTCTCCATATAAAATATGGAGCGGACATTCCTTATTATGCCACTGCTTACAAAATGCTTAATTTTTGTATTTTCCATAGCGGCGAACATGCGGTTGTGTTATGATAGAAGTAATAAAATCGTAACTTGCCATGCATCCGAAAGGAAGCTCCGGGGGAGGTTCCTGTAGGTGTGAAGGTACTGAACAGTTGTTACAGTACACGGGCACTCCATGCCCGCGCACTGTAACAGGATTTTGCCGATGCTTCGCATTCCAAATCGGCAAAATCCGCGGCCATAACGGTATCATACGGAATTTTCAGTTCAGAAAATTCCTACCCGTAAAAAGTACTGAACAGTTACATAAAATCCTTATTGATTGCAAGAGGTGATACTTTGGAATACAACAACGATTTTGAGAGACGCCGCGCATATATTTCAAGCCGCGAAAAGATGCGGAAACGACGCCGGACCGTTTATCTTACGATCCTTTTTATGGTCCTCGCTGCTCTGTTCCTTCTGGTCGGCGGCGGGATCCTTATAAAAAAACATGGCGGGCTTCCCGGACTTGCGAAAAAGGAGACAGAAACTTCCTCCGATCCTTCCTCCAGAAACGGAGACACAAACGTTTCACTGGCGGAGAGCGGATCCGATGGAGATGCATCTTCCGAAACGCCTTCCTCCACAGCTCTGACAGTCGCCTACAATACCGGCGATGCTGCGCTGGACGAGATCTTAAACAGCGCCCATGCAAAATTTGTTACCTACGATTACGATGCCGCCCTTGAGATCCTGAACTCGGCGACAGATTATGCCGAAAACGAGGATGTAAAGGCATTGATCGCGTCCTGCGAAGAGACAAAAGCCACCCTGGTTCCTGCTGATGTGAATAAGATCACCCACATCTTTTTCCATTCCCTCATCATGGACAACTCCAAAGCGTTTGACGGGGATGCCGATGAAAAAGGCTACGATCAGGTGATGACGACAAAAAGTGAGTTCTTAAAGATCCTGGACTCCATGTACGCAAAAGGCTATGTTCTCGTGAAACTTCACGACATTGCGCATGAGGAGACCGATGAAAACGGCAATGCAAAAATGGTGCCGGGAACGATCCTGCTGCCGCCCGGAAAGATCCCATTCGTCATGTCGCAGGATGATCTCTGCTACTATGAGTACATGACCGGCGACGGTTTCGCGAGCCGGATGATCGTCGGGGAAGACGGGAAACCGACTTGTGAGATGGTGATGGATGACGGTTCCGTGTCCGTCGGCTCCTACGATCTCGTCCCGCTTCTGGAAGACTTTATCACGGAGCACCCGGACTTCTCCTACCGAGGTGCAAGAGCCGTCCTCGCTTTCACAGGATATCAGGGTGTCCTCGGATACCGGACAGACCCGTCCTATGAGACTATGAACCCCAACTATGAGGCCGATAAGGAGACGGTCCGCCAGGTGGCGCAGTGTCTCCGCGACAACGGCTGGGAGCTCGCCTCCCACAGCTGGGGACATATCAACTTCGGAAAGCGCTCCTTTGAAGATGTGAAGACCGATTCCGATAAATGGGCGTCCCGCGTGGAATCCCTGATCGGAAAGACCGATATCCTGCTCTATCCGTTCGGCTCCGATGTCGGCGACTGGCACCCGTACACATCTGAAAATCAGAAATACGAGTATCTCCACCAGCTCGGTTTCCGCTACTTCTGCAACGTGGACTCCAGCCGGTACTGGGTACAGTTCGGACCGGATTATCTGCGTCAGGGACGCCGGAATATCGATGGCTACCGGATGTACTATGACCTCCCGGAGACGAATCCGACGAAAGATCATCTGAGCGATCTCTTCGATGTGTCGGAAGTGTTCGACCGCGAGCGGCCGATTCCGGTGGCACCGATGAACTAACATAAAAAACAGACTCTTTCCTCCTGAAAATCGAGAGTAAGAGTCTGTTTTTTATTTCCATTGGAATCCAATTTTCTGCCTGTCAAATTTCCTTAGAACTGCACGATCTCCTTGATCTCCTCCGCCGGCTCAACGCTCTCCGCGTAGAGGACCGGTCCGACGCCGTCGTAGTCCTGCCAGAACTCGTAAGCGATCTTCGCGCGGACTTTGACCCACTGCTTTGTCTCAAGGTTTCTCGCCTCACGCGCCTTGCAGATGAAGCCCAGGAATGTCATATCCGCCTCGCAGCATGTCATCGCCATACGGCCCGGAACAAAGTAGTTCTTCGGGAATTCCGGGGATTTTAATACCATTCCGGTAAACTCCACGACCTTTCCCTCGTAGCGGTCTTTCTTATCCAGCGCATCGATATACCAGATACCGAAATCCTTCGGATCGATCTTGATCACGTCCGCCTTCATATCGTACGGAAGATCCTCTTCCAGGACTTCCTGCTCGATCTCGCCTTCCGCGTCCTCGAAGATCAGCTCTGCCTGCGGGTTTAACGCCTTTAATCCGCGGCGGTAGCGGGTGATGTTCTCGTCGCTGACTTCATCGCAGCGGTTCATGATCACAAGCTCGGAGTGTTTGACAAGAAGCGCAAGGAGCGGCTTCATGTTGTTCAGATAAAGATCAAAGGTAGAACCGTCAATGATCGTGATCTGCTGGAAGAGCTCCCAGGTATCCGGCAGCTGCAGCTGATCCTGCGGCCACATTCCGTTCCACTCGATGAGGACACGGTCCGGGTCATAGAGCGCTTCGATCCGGCCGTAGAAGTCTTCATCCATCTCGGAGACATCTTCAACCGTCACGATCTTCGTTCTTGTCTTCTTTAAGATCTCCTTATCATACTCCGTATCTCCCTCTTCGCAGAGGATCAGGACTGTTGTTCCGTCGGCCTGGAAATAGTCCTGCTGTAAGGTATTTGTGATAAACTGGGTCTTTCCTGCTTCCAGAAAGCCATTGATGACAAATACCGGCATTTTTTCCTGCTGTTTCAATGCTTTATTCTCCTATCTGATTGTATGACAGAAGCTTTTCGCGAGATCCTGATGACGCAAAAAGCTCCTGTCGTTTTTATTTCCTGTAATCGTAACTGTTCAGTGCTCTCACAGCTACGGGCATTCTTTCATATCCGTGTCCGGCACATGCCCGACACTGCGCATTCGTCTCTTAAGCCTCGAATGCTTTCTTTAACTCGTCTTCCTTTAAGTTGGAACCGATCACGCACACTTTACCTGTGTAGATCGGAGCGCCTGTGCGGACTTCCGTCTCCTCCGGAACGAGATCAAAGTAGTACCAGGTTCCGTCTGCATCCGGGAGCATTCCCTTTGCACGGAGAACCTGACCGTATTTCTCGGAATGAGCAAGCTCCTGTAACAGGGACTCAAGTTTCTCCTTTGTGATCGTGCGGTTTGTCTCAAGACCCCAGCTTGTGAATACCTCATCGGCATCATGGTCATGGTGGTGATGGTGATGATGACCGCAGCCGCACTCGCCGTCATGATGATGATGCTCGTGCTCATCCTCGTCGTCATCATCGTCATGGTGATGATGGTGATGACCGCAGCCGCACTCCTCGTCATCGTCATGGTGATGGTGGTGCTCATGCTCGTCCTCATCGTCATCATCGTCGTGATGATGGTGATGACCGCAGCCGCACTCCTCGTCATCGTCATGGTGATGGTGGTGCTCATGCTCGTCCTCGTCGTCATCGTCGTCATGGTGATGATGGTGGTGGCCACAGCAGCACTCCTCGTCATCGTCATGATGGTGGTGATGACCTTCTTTTACTTCCTCAAGAAGCTTCTCAGCCATATCATCGGTCGGTTTCTCGATGATCGCAAGAAGCTGCTCACCAGTCAGCTTGTCGATCGGAGTTGTCACGATCGCTGCCTTCGGGTTCTTCTCACGGATCATCTCAACGCACTGTGCAACCTTGTCAGCGTCAGCGACATCGGTGCGGCTTAAAACGATCGTTCCGGCGCTCTCGATCTGGTTGTTGAAGAACTCACCGAAGTTCTTCATGTACATCTTGCACTTCTGTGCGTCAACAACCGTAACAGAACCGTTTAATACAACGTCGATCTCGCCTGCAACGTCGCATACTGCCTTCATGACATCAGAAAGTTTGCCGACGCCGGACGGCTCGATAATGACACGGTCCGGTGTATATTTTGTGAGGACTTCATTTAAGGAACGTCCGAAATCACCAACTAAGGAACAGCAGATGCATCCGGAGTTCATCTCACGGATCTCAATTCCGGAATCCTTTAAAAATCCGCCGTCGATTCCGATCTCACCAAATTCATTCTCGATCAGGACTACTTTCTCACCCGCGATCGCTTCTTTCAGAAGCTTCTTTATAAATGTTGTTTTTCCGGCTCCGAGGAAACCGGAGATAATATCGATCTTTGTCATAATGACACCTCTTTCTTGTCACCTGTGCCATGTTTCTGTAGTTCTGACAGGTCTGTTTTCCGGTGTTTCTTCTCATCCGCAGACCGGAACACATGCCGCAGTTTTCAGATCACTGCGAATCCGTCTTCTCATAGCACTTTCATTTTTCGTTACCATTTACTAACTTTAACACATTTTCCCGCAAAGTCAAGTACTGCCGCTTTCCTTTGTTTTTCGGAAAGCGGCAGTATCTGAGATTTTTTCTCATTATGAAGTTTTCCGCAGATCTGCGCATCTGTCTGCGCTGACCGGAAGAAAGCATATCTTTCTTACCGCACCTTCTGCTTCAGGATCTGAACGATGCAGAACACCCCGAACATCACGAGATTGACGACCACCACACTCGCTCCTGCCGGGATCGAATATACATAGGAAAGAACGAGTCCGATGAAGAAACACACCACCGACACGACGCCGGAGGAAACGACCACACCGAAAAAGCTCTTAAAGATCCGCATGGAGGTCAGCGCCGGGAAGATCACAAGACTCGAGATCAGCATGGCGCCCATCATCCGCATTCCGAGGACGATCGTGATCGCAGTAAGGACCGCGATCAGAAGGTTATAGGCCGACACGCGCACGCCGGTCGCCTTTGCGAAGCTCTCGTCGAACGTCACTGCAAAGACCTTATTATAACAGATCACAAACATTCCGAGGACGATCACGGAGAGCACCACGCTCAGATACATGTCCTCACGGCTCATGGCGAGGATACTTCCGAACATGTAGCTGCTCACATCGGTCGTCATTCCCGTTGTCAGGGAGGTCACGATAATACCGATCGCCAGGGATCCTGCAGAGATCATCGCGATCGCCGCGTCACTCTTGATCTTTCCGTTTCCCGTGATCCGAAGGAGCAGGACCGCTGCGGCTGCGACGACCGGGATCGACACCGCGAGAGGCGCCCAGTTAAACGCCACTGCGATCGATAAGGCACCGAACGATACATGGGACAGTCCGTCACCGATCATCGAATACCGTTTTAATACAAGGCTGACGCCTAAAAGCGACGCGCACAGAGAGATACAGATCCCGCCGATCATCGCGCGCACCAGAAACGGATAGGAAAACATTTCCTGTAAAAGTCCCATTTAGCTCTCACCTCCGAGGAATTCTCTTCCAAATTCCGATTTTTTATACTCTTCCACAGTCCCGTAGAACTGGACTGTCTGTTTCAACTGTAAGATCTTGTTCGCCTGAGTCACGATGTTCCCGATATCATGGGAGACCATCAGGACTGCGACCTTTTCATCTCTGTTCAGATGGCGGATCACCGCATAGAAATCCTGGGTCGATGCCGGATCGAGACCGGTGATCGGCTCGTCTAAGATCAGGAGCTTGTCGGTCGCGCAGAGCGCTCTCGCGATCAGTGTTCTCTGCTTCTGGCCGCCGGAGAGATCCCGGTAGCAGCTTTTTTTCAGATCCGTGATCCCGAGCTTTTCCATGTTGATCTGTGCGATCTTCCGCTCCGCCGCAGAATAGAACGGGCGGTTTCCGCGCTTTCCGAGACAGCCGGAAAGTACGACCTCCTGGACCGTTGCCGGGAAATCCTTCTGCGCCGGCGTCTGCTGCGGGAGATATCCGATGCCGGACCGTTTTAACTCGTCCGCGATCGTGAGGACTCCCCCGGTCGGCTTTAAGAGCCCTAAAAGGCCCTTCATCAGCGTACTCTTTCCGGATCCGTTCTCACCGACGATGCAGAGATAATCCCCGGGAACGATCTCCATGGACACGTCCTTCACCACATCGTAATTTTCATATCCAAAGTCCACATGTTCACATTTTAATAAAGGCTGGTTCATCGATAAAGTCCTTCCCGTAAATTCACAACATTCTGTTCCATCAGCTGCAGATAGGTAACGCCGCTCTCAAATTCTCTCCTCGTCACGTTGTGGCAGGAGTGGAATAATAACGGCTTCGCTCCGGTCTCCTCACTGATGATCTCCGCCACCCGGTGGCTGGAAAGCTCCAGATAGTAGACCGCCGGGATCTGTTCCTCCCGCACTTTGTCGATCAGATAAGCGATCGTCTTCGCGCTCGGCTCCGTGTCGGACGAACAGCCGGAAAACGCTGCCCGGTAGCGGAGTCCGTAGGTGTCCGCAAAATAGCGGAGTGGGAACTTATCCGCCATGACGATCAGGTCAAGATCCGCACCGTCCACGACATCCCGGAATTCCTGGTCGAGATTCTTCAGCTTCCCGAGGTAATCCGCCTCATTCGCCCGGAAAACCGCCGCATCCGCCGGATCCATCTCCTCCAGCGTATCCGCGATCACCTGCGTGATCTTCATGGCATTCACCGGAGACGTCCAGATATGCTCGTCATACTCGATCTCGTAGGCATGGTCGTCGTCCGCATGGTCATGGTCCTCCGTATCGTGGTCATGATCTGCATGGTCCTCCGTATCGTGGTCATGATCTGCATGGTCACCGTCTTCCTCGTCATGATGCGCATGATCATGTCCATGATCGTCGCCGGAATCTTCCATTCCTTCCACGATTTCCTCCTGAACGACATCGACATAGTCCATCATCGTGATGACCTTCAGGTCCGGGGCATCCAGGGATCCGAGCACCTGTGTCACCCACTGTTCCATCGTTCCGCCGTTGCAGATCAGAAGATCCGCATTCTGGATCAGTCGGATATCTGCAGGCGTTGGTTCAAACGAATGGCTGTCCTGACCGGCAGGGATCACCATGGAAAGATCCACGACGTCACCGGCGATCTGTCTTGCGAAATCATAATACGGAAACAAGGTCGTCACAACCTTCAGCTTCCCGTCTTCTGGAGTTCCCACATTCCCGTGTGTGTCCCTGACAGAAGCGCACCCGGTCAGGGAACCAAAAAGAAACATCGCTGCAATGAGCCATGCTTCCACCCGTTTTCGTCTTGTTTTCTTAAAATATTTCAATCTGTCTCCTCCGGTATCATCACCCGACTATCTCTTTTAAGATATCCTGCGGCTTTTCAAGCAGAAATTCCGGATGAAATGCGGCAAGTTCCTCACGCCCCCGGAATCCCCAGAGAACTCCAACGGTCGTCATCTTCGCATTCTTTCCAGTTTTCATATCCGTGTTCGTGTCACCAAAATACAGGCACTCCGACGGATCTGCACCGCAGAGTTTCGCCGCCTTCAGCGCCCCTGACGGATCCGGCTTCTTCGGGACACCTTCCTGCTCCCCGATCACCGTGTCGAAATAGTTTGTTCCGAACACGTATTCCACCGTCTTTTTCGCCTGAGCGTCCGGCTTATTGGACACGACCGCGATCTTAAGACCGAGTTCCTTCGCTCTCGCCGTGAGCTCCATGATCCCATCGTAAGGATGCATCTCATAGTTACAGTATTTTCCGAAAATCTCCATATATACAGGTAAGATTGCCTCGTAATGCGCTTCGTCCGTATCTCCGCAGGCGGCCAGAGAACGCTTCATCTGCATCTTATATCCATCCCCGACGATCGTCTTCATCTGAGTCTCCGTCAGAGGACCGAGCCCGAACTTCTCAAGAGCGAGGTTCGTGCAGTAGGTCAGCGCATGGATCGAATTTACCAGTGTTCCATCGAGATCAAAGATCAGACACTTATATTTCATATCTGCCTCCATCAACGCAAAAGTGAATCCAAAAAGGCGGTCCGTCCGCCCTTATTCCGGGCAGAAAATTCCATAAAACCGCCGGTTTCATCGAAATTGTGTCATCCACAAAACTGTGCCACTCATTTTATCACAAACCCGAAAACTTGACAACACTTTTCTATTTCCCTTTTTTCTCATATTTTCACTCCAATATCACGTGGAATTCCATGTTCAGAAAACGTTACAGGATTGTACGAAATTTTCAGTTCACGAAATTTCTCACTATGACAAAGCAACCCCAAAATTTCCTGCCTGTGAGAGCTCCCGCCGCATTTTTGCCGCCTTTTCACTCTCTATTTGTCGCTATTTTGCCACTTTTTATTGACTCTTTTCTGTTTCCATATTAGGATATAGATAAGTTCGTAGAAAAAACGGCAGATTTCATATTTTTTATATGCAGTCTGATACCGGAAAAGGAAATCCCAGGAGGTATTTTTCATGAAAAAGATCTGTATCGCAGCTCTCGCTGCAACTCTGGCACTCGGAACAATGATCACAGCACAGGCTGCTGACACAACAGAGCCGACTTATCCTAAACAGTACCGCAGTGTAAACGGCGGTCGTCTCCGCGGCTTAAAATCCCCGGCTGGCGGTGCGTGGGAAGAACTCGCTGACGGCACCTGGAAATATCATTTCGCAGAAGGTCTCGAAGCAACTGACTACTGGCTGGAGATCGACGGAACCTGGTACTATTTCGGTCATGACAACATCATGCAGACCGGCTGGGTAAAAGATGACGGCAACTGGTACTACATGGACCTTGAGACCGGCGCCCTCTTTACCGGATGGCATGAGATCGGCGGCAAATGGTACTACTTCCATGAGGAAGGCGACGGATTCAAGGGAACTCTCATGGTTGACTGTGTAACTCCGGATGGACACACGGTTGATGTAAATGGAGCTCTTGTAGAATAAAAAAAGGAAAAAATTGATCAAAACCGCTTATGGATCCGGAAATCCTTAAGCGGTTTTTTCATGTTATAATTATGAATTCAACCGGTATCCCGCTCCCCAGACCGTCTCGAGGATCTTCGGATTTCTCGCATCGTCCTCGATCTTCTCCCGGATCCTGTTCACATGGACTGACACAGTCGCCGCGTCCGAGACGTAATCGTATCCCCAGACTGCCTCAAAGAGACGATTCTTTGAAAATACGGCATTCGGATTCTGCGCCATGAACCTCAGAAGCTCAAACTCAGCGACATTCCCGGCTTTTTCTCCATGGTTCTCCCTCTTTCATAACTTCCCGACCGGAATTTCCGGGCCGGAATCTCTTCGTGCCTCTCGGGCCGCCGCTGCCATCTCTGTCAGTTTTGAAGCGGCTGCCCCGCAGAGGATTCCAATGACAGCCCCGGCCAATACATCCGTCGGATAATGGACATACAGATACAGTCTCGAAAATGCGATCAGGCATGCGACGGCCCCAAAAGCCACACCTGTTTTTCTCTTCTTCATAAACCAGGCGGCTGACGCTGCAGCAAAGGATACCGCCGTATGTCCAGACGGAAACGAATAATCTTCCGGTCTCGGGATCAAAAGGATTCTCGCCGGATCTGAAGTAAACGGACGCGGTCTTGCGACCAGAGGTTTCAGAATCACATTGCAGCTCAGTACCTCAAAGACCAGTGCTGTCAGAATGCAGATTCCAAATGTTCTCGTCTTTTTATATAAAGTAAAAACAAGTCCTGCCGCGATCCAGAAGATGCCGCCGTTCCCGAGAGCGGTGACTGCAGGCATAATCTGATCCATAAGATCCGACTGAAATACCGACTGGATCCCGTTTAAGATATCAAACTCCCATCCCATACTGCTTTCCTCTCTTTCTGAATATGATCTGATGCTGCATGATCCAGCTGAACAGGAACATGGTACATTCCGTCATGACCTTTGCCACGTAGAGAGGAATTCCTCCCCTCACAAGGATCCCGAGGATCATGCTGTCCAGGATCAGATTTCCGGCTGCCAGCGCTGCATATTCAAGAAATGACTCCCGACTCTCTCCGGTCCGGAACACCAGGCGGCAGTTCATTTCATAATTATACACGGCGCTGAACATTCTTGCAAACAGATTAGCCGCGTAAATTCTTAAAGGGGATCGCAGACTTTTTTACTCGTACCGCAGCGCGTCGATCGGATCCGCCTTTGCGGCCTTCGATGCCGGATAGATTCCAAAGAAAATTCCGACAACCGCCGAAAATGACACTGCAAGAATGATGATCCCCGGCCGGATCACGACCGGGAGTCCAAACGCGGCACCTCCCGCCGTCACAACGGTCACGGCAAGTACGACGCCGATGATCCCGCCCAGGGCGGACAGGATCGCCGACTCCGTGAGGAACTGGATCAGGACATCCCTGGTCCTCGCGCCCAGCGCTTTCCGGATCCCGATCTCCCGGGTCCTCTCCGTGACGGACACCAGCATGATGTTCATGATCCCGATCCCGCCGACGATCAGGGAGATCGCCGCGATCCCGCCGACCGCCATGGAAAGTCCTCCCATCATGCTGTCAATGCTTCCCATCTCATCCGCCACCGTGTTCGTATAGAAATCTCCTGCGTTCCGCCCTTTTAATTTTCCGAGATAGGCGGTCAGGCGGGACATGAGATCCACCATATCGGTTCCTTCTTTTGCATATAAGCGGCAGTAATAAAACGTATCATTCGGCCAGGTGAGCAACGTGTACGGAATGTATGCGGACCCTGTATCGCTGGAACCGCCCATCAGCAGTTTCTGAAACGCGCTCATCTCCTTTTTATAGACGCCGACTACGGTATAGAGGTCCGTGTCCCCGTAGATCGTCGTCCGGAATGTCTTCCCGACCGCATCCTCCGTTCCAAAAAGTTTTCCGGCGCTCTCCGCCTCCATCACCACGTTTTTCTTTCTTCCAAGGATATCACTCTCGTTTAAATACCGTCCGGCAACCATCGTCACCGGCTGTACTTCCTGATAATCCCGGTCGACTCCCTGAAGATCAAATTTCATGGAAGTCCGACCCACGCGGACATCCGGACTCACACTCGCATAACTGTCGATATATGCGATCTCGTCTGCAAACACTTCCCGGATCTTCTCCAGGTCATCCAATGTGAAATAATCGCTGTCCCGCACGTCCTCGACCCAGTATCCGATCGACACGACTGCCTGCGTCGTTCCCGCATCCTTGTAGAGATCCGCAAACAGTCCCCGCATGGTGTCTCCGATGGAGACGATCGAGATGACGGAGCCGATCCCGATGATGATGCCGAGCATCGTCAGAAAGGAACGCATCTTGTTCGCCATGATGGCATGGAACGCCATGACCATATTTTCCCCTAACATGAACTCACCCCGCTCTCTGTTCCGGCTGCCTCCCGGAAATGTCGGTAGAGGCCCTTCATGTGGAGTTCCCCGCTCCCCTTTGTCGGATTCTCATTGATCTCATCTTTGATGATCTGTCCGTCGGAAAAGTGGATGATCCTATCCGTGAAGGCGGCAATGTTTTCCTCGTGGGTGACCACGATCACCGTGGCTCCAGCCTTGTGGAGCTCCGCAAAGATCTCCATGATCTCGATCGATGCCGCCGTGTCGAGGTTTCCCGTCGGCTCATCCGCGAGGATCAGCGGCGGTTCGTTTGCGAGAGCTCTGGCGATCGCCACGCGCTGTCTCTGTCCGCCGGACATCTCGTTCGGCATGTGACCGGCACGTGCGCCAAGTCCCACACAATCTAAAAGTTCCATGGCACGCTCCGTCCGTTTTTTCTTCGGGATCCTCGCATAAGTCATCGGCAGCTCCACATTTTTTAATGCCGATGTGCGTGAGATCAGATTGAAAGACTGGAATACGAAACCGATCTTTTTGTTTCTCACCGCCGAGAGTTCATCCGGCGACAGCGCCGCCGTGTCAATCCCATCCAGATAGTAATGACCGAGTGTCGGGCGGTCGAGACAGCCCAGAATGTTCATCAGGGTGGATTTTCCCGATCCGGAATGGCCCATGATCGCCACAAATTCCCCGCGGCGGATCGTCAGGTTGATCTTTTTTAATCCCAGGACCCGGATCGCGCCCGTGTCATAGATCTTCACGAGATTTTCCAGGCGGATCAGCTCGTCCGTCACATTTTCCGTAAGCCAGGCAGCTCCTCTCCATTTTTCAAACATCTCTTATTCCCCCTGTTTTGCCGCTGAATTGACAGCCATTCCTTCCGGATACTGCTCTCCCGGCTCCGCGATCAGAAGCGAATTTTCGTCCAGCGCATGGCCCTCCTGCGGGATGATCTCCGCCTCCACATCTCCTTCCACGCCGATGGTGACCGGAACCCAGGAGACGACCCCGTCCGTGAGCTTCTGGACATAAGCTGCCCCGTCTTTCTCCATGACTGCCGACACAGGGACTGTCAGGGCGTTTTCCGATTCCTCCAGCACGATCGAAGCGCGGGCGGTGATCCCGGCGATCAGCTTCGTATCGCTGTCCGTGATCCGAATCGTTGTCGGGATGACGCGTTCGGTAGAACCGCCGCCTTTTTCCTCTCCGGTCGGGGAGATCGAGTCGACAACCCCGTGGACCGTTGCGCCATTTAAAATGTCCGCTGATATCTCCGCCTCCTGTCCGAGTGCGACTTTTCCGATCGAATATTCGCTGACTTTGATCTCAAGTTCCAGCTGGTCGAGGTTTTCGATCACGAACAGCGGGGCGTCGTTCTCCATCTTGTCGGCAAAGCGTCCGACTTTCGTATTTACGCGGACCACGGTGCCGTCGATCGGCGCTTTCAGCACGGTGTCCTCCAGGGATTCCGTCGCTTTCTCGTAGTCATATTTTGCCTTTTCGATCTGGAGGCGGTAGGAATCGTCCGCGACGGCTGTCCCATTCTTCACGGTATAGGAGTCCCGCTCGCGTTTCGCGTCATTGAGTCCGTTTTCCGCGGTCTCAAGGTCTACTTTCGGCACGCTGCCGCCATCATAGAGTGCTTTTGTCCGGTCGTAGTTCGCCTGTGCGGTATTTAGGTCCTGTATGGCTTTCGCGTAGCCGTTTCGTGCTTCTTTGTCTTTCTCCGCGCAGGTGCTCACTGCGAGATCGTAATCGTTTTTTGCGATATCTGCCGTTTTTCTTACATCGGAGTCATCGAGGACTGCCAGTGTCTGTCCTTTTGTGACTTTGTCCCCTTCTTTTACCGGGATCTCCAGGATCTCCGCATGGAGGTTGGAAACGACGTCCACGCTGTCGGTCCCGGATACCGGGCCGGTGACGGAGAGGCGGTTCTGGATCGTTTTTCTCACAGGGTTTACGGTGTCCACCACCGGGACCATGTCTTTTCCGCCGCCGAGGATCTTTCCGGCTGCGATCCCAAGGACCAGGATGACGGCTGCCGAAACGGCGATCTTCTTTTTCTTTCCACCTTTTTTCTTTTTTGGTTCTTTTTTTCCGCTCATCAGAGCTTCCAGTTCCTGATCGAACTCATCAGGTGAGATTTTTTCTTCACTGCTCATGGTTTACTCCCTTGGTGTTTGTGTTGTTTTTTATACTAAGGAGTAGTATAGCAGGGAAAGCTTGCGTTTTTTGGACTTCTGTCTTTCGGTTTTCTTGCGGAATTTTTACGGTTTTGGGGGATTGGCGAGGGGGACGCGCAGGCCACCCACCAGGCGCGGGTGCCGGGATTTTCGGAGCGGTTCCTCTAGGCTTGCGAAAGAATGCTAAGGGCGGAGGTGCGGGGACACAACTCGCTTCGCTCAGACAAGTGTCCCCGCACCTCCAACGCATTCTTTTGCAAGCCAAGAGGAAGCCAGGCCCCGCAAATATGCACCCGTGCCTGGTGGGTGGTCTGCGCTGGCGGTGGACAAAAGGAAAGATTGATGGATAACGGTTCACGTGTGCAGATATGGATTCATATTTTATAATAAATACTGTTTGTGAGGTGTCCATGACTCCGAAGTTGGAAGTGAATGGGGTGGATTTCTCCTATCATACGTTGGAGGGAGAGACGAAGGCCCTTTCTGATATATCGTTTCATGTGAACAGTGGGGAGTTTCTTTGTATTGTCGGGCCGTCGGGGTGTGGGAAGTCTACGCTGCTTTCGCTGCTTTCCGGGCTTCTGGCGCCGGAGCGGGGGGAGATCCTTCTGGATGGGATCCCGGTCGCGAAGGGATCGTCCGGGATCGGGTATATGCTGCAGCGTGATCATCTGTTTGAGTGGCGCACGATTTTTTCAAATGCTTCTCTCGGGCTTGAGGTTCAGGGGAAGTGTGATCCCGGGCATATCGGGCGGCTGAGAGAGCTTCTTGATGCGTATGGGCTTCAGTATTTTTATGACGCAAGGCCGTCCGAGCTTTCCGGCGGCATGCGGCAGCGGGCGGCGTTGATCCGGACACTGGCGCTGGAGCCGGATCTTCTGCTTCTCGATGAGCCGTTTTCTGCTCTTGATTATCAGACAAGACTCTCCGTCTGTGATGATATCAGCTCGATCATCCGCAGCCGGAAAAAGACGGCGATCCTGATCACGCACGATCTCTCCGAGGCCGTCAGCGCGGCAGACCGGATCCTGGTCCTGACGAGCCGGCCCGGGCGGATCAAGGGGGAGCTTCTGATCCGTTTTCCGGATCATGAGACGAGTCCTTTGAAGCGGCGGAATTATCCGGAGTTTTCTTCTTATTTTAATGAATTGTGGAGGATTCTTGGAAATTCAGGGGAAGGTGATGAAATGGCTTTGGACGGAAATGATCGGAAGTATGGGGGTGTTCCTCTAAAGGATGAAAATGACGGACCGAAATGTGGGATCGGAGGTGGAGCGGATGAAATTTCATGATATCGCTTCTTTTCTTTTTTTCCGGCGGCGGGGTGCGATCCCCACAGAAGCACTCTCCGTCTCTCCCGCCCAGCATCGCTATCTGGAACAGGAACGGCGGATCCGCAGACAGATTTTTGCCTGCCGGGTCTTGTTTCTGATCCTGTTCCTTGTTTCCTGGGAAGTCAGTGCCCGCATCGGGATCCTGAATGATTTTATTTTCAGTTCTCCGTCCCGCGTGCTCTCCTGTTTTCTTTCCATGGCGGCGGACCGGACGATCTTTTATCACACGGGGATCACGATTCTTGAGACGATGCTCAGCTTTTTTCTCGTGACATGCATCGGGATCTTCGGTGCGGTGGCGCTCTGGTCCAGCAGGCGGCTGGCAAAGATCCTGGAGCCGTATCTTGTCATGCTGAACAGCCTGCCGAAGTCCGCCCTCGCCCCGGTCCTCATCGTCTGGCTCGGCAACAACATGAAAACGATCATCACGGCGGCCGTCTCCGTGGCGGTCTTCGGCTCGATCTTAACGCTCTACAACGGCTTTCTCTCCATGGACCCGGATCAGATCCGGCTGATCTATACGCTCGGAGGGAAGCAGAAAGATGTCCTCACAAAGGTCCTGCTGCCAGGTTCTGTCCCTCTCATCATCAGCAACATGAAGGTCAACATCGGTCTCTGTCTCGTCGGCGTCATCATCGGGGAATTTCTCTCCGCGCAGGCAGGCCTCGGCTTTCTCATCATCTACGGCAGCCAGGTCTTCAAACTGGACCTCGTGATCATGTCTATCGTGATCCTGTGTGTGCTGTCGGCGGTGCTGTATCAGGCGGTGACAATGCTGGAGAAAAGGTGTGTGCGGCATCATTAAGTCGAATGTACGCAACATTTAACGCAGGAATTTCCTGTCAAACAAGCAAAAACACGATTCGCGAGTTTCCCCTTGTTATCGCGACAGTCGCCAAGGTCTCGCGCAAGCGCGGACTTTGGCTCGTTGTCCGCGTAAATAAAAAGACAGCACACGTACTCCTTCCATGTCGACAATCAGAGTTCTGTGTGCTGTCTGTAATTTATTACGTAACTGTTCAGTACCCTCACACCTACAGGAACCTCCCCCGGAGCTTCCCTTCGGATGCATGGCAAGTTACGAGCAAAAATCCATTCCAGATCGGCTTCGCCGATGGGATTTTTGCCTTCCGTCCCATGTTTTATTACGGTCAGCGCAGCAAGTGCGCAGACCTACTGAATAGTTACTTTATTACTTTTTGATTTTCTTAATCCAGGGACTCCCGGTAGAATCCTCCGTAGAAGTTCTCCGTCTTAAATACGTTGATGATCACATGCTCATCCACATCCTGGATCAGCTGGACGATATCGTTGATCTCATAGGAAGAGATCACGGTGTGGAGCAGATACATCTTTTTGTGGCTGTAACCGCCGATCGCTTCCACACAGGAAATTCCGTGGTGGTACTGGCTGACGTACTTTTTCATGATCTCCTCCGCCTTCTCGGTCGTGATCTGTAAGGTCACGCGGTCGTAGCGGTGATGGAAGGTGGAGATCATCTTTGTGGAAATGAACTGGAACAGGATCGAATAACCTGCATATTTCCATCCGAACATGTGTCCAAAGATCACAAGGATGCAGACATTTCCCATGAACACGTAATTCCAGATCGACTTTCCTGTCTTATTTGAGACATAAAGTGCGATAAAGTCGGTACCGCCGGTCGATGCATTTCCTTTCAGTGCGAGAACAACAGAGAGTCCATAAAGAACACCTCCGAAGATCACATTCAGGGTCAGGTCATCAAACAACGGGGTATAATGGCAGACTTTTAAGAAAAAGCTGGCGAAAAATACCTGTAAAAGTGAAAATACGGTAAATTTCACGTTAATGCTGCGGCAGCACATGAGTGCGACCGGGAGATTCAGGACAACTAACGCCAGGGAAGTCGATACGGAAAATCCGTACAGCTCGGTAATTCGGTCGATCAGGATCGCAAGTCCTGTAAATCCGCTGGACAAAAGTCCCGCCGGACGGATAAACGCCAGGATCACATAGGACTGCAAAAGGGCAGATGCCAGAACTGCCACAAAAGAAATCGCACAGCGGAATGCGAAATTTTTCCGCATCCCGCGCACCTTTTTCGTTACATCATTCCACGAACTCATAAGTGGGGTACTCCTTTTTCATACTTTAGATTTTCATGATAACAGGGTCACATGTTTCTCAACATATCGCAGAAAACCTGTCTCCCGGATATTTCTGTGGAATCATTTTTTCATGCCAGACCTCTGTCTATCTGCCGCTTTTTCATGGGGTTTTGAAAAACAGCATTCATAACTTTATCATGTTTTTTCCCCTTGTCAATCCATCCCGGAAAAAACAAGAAAAAAACAGCCGGAGACAAGCTCCGGCTTAAGAATGTTAAAATTTATACTCTTTTGTTTCCAGATCTATACAATTATGTTATAGTTCTCATCTCTGCTCTGTTAAAAGTTCCTTTAACCGGTCGTTCAGCTCAGTCTGATCAGACATTCCTGCATCTTTTCAGTCTCCTCAGCTCTTCTTCTGCGGACAATTCTCCCCGATTGCCGTGAGATACCGGTTGCACGCGTCCTTCATACACGCGATCAGAGGCTTTTGCGTCAGCGCAAAATACCGCTCCCGGATCTCCTTCTCGATCGACGGAATATCCGTCTTTAAACTTTTTCCGACAAACATCGATGCCACAAACCGCTTTGTCACATCCAGGATCGTATTGCAGTCCAGCTCCAAAATTTTTCCAGTCTCCCGCTCCACGATCAGACTGATATAAAATTCCCCGTGCAGATTGTAGATCGCATCCTCTTTGCTCGGCTTCGCCTGGCCGACCACGAGGATCGTGTTCCTGTTCTCCATAATGTATTCCCCTTTTCCCAAAACTCTGTACTTCCATTGATCAACTTATAACCTTACTGCGTTACAGTACACGGGCACTCCATGCCCGCGCACTGTAACAGGATTTTGCCGATGCTTCGCATTCCAAATCGGCAAAATCTGCGGCCATAACAGTATCATACGGAATTTTCAGTTCAGAAAATTCCTACCCATAAAAAGTAACTTTACTGCTTATTATACCACCGGAATTTCCCTTTTTCCATTGACATTTCCACCCATTTCCACTAAACTAAAGATACAAAAACAGATTCTTTTATTTATCGGGACTCCTGCCCGGATGCTCCCACCGTAAATAAGAGCCATGAATCTTCCAACAAGGGGATCAGTGGCTTTTTTTGTTGCCCTGATACGAAAAAAGCATTCTCCTTCTCATCACATTCGCGCTGCCGCAAAAGCCCCGGACCGTCCCAGGCGATCCCATCTCCGCTTCCCTGCAGCCCGATCATCAATTGGAGGATATGAACATGACATTCTTTAAAGATCTGGATACCATTATGAAACAGGACTTCGGAAACCGCGGACTCTTAAAAGCACTGCCGGACAACCCGATCCGCGAAACACTTGAAACACTCTCCACTGCCCGCCGCGTGATCCTTCTCACCGGTTTCCCGGTCCGCCTTGAAGACGGAACCTATGTAGGCGAGACAGACGGACCTCTCGGCATCGCCGATATCGCCGCCGCCCTGACAGCACTCGGCGTCTCCGTCCTCGTGATCACCGACGAACCCGCCTTCTCCATCGTGAGCGACGTCGTCTGCTACCGCGCACCTAAAGCAAAACTCATGATGCTGCCAAAAACAGACACCGAAGACTTCATCCGAAGCTGCATCAAAAACTTCTCCCCGACCCACTTCATCTCCTTAGAACGCCCAGGAAAAGCCGCCAATGGCCACTATCACAGCATGCGCGGTGAAGTCCTCGACGACATGATCACCGACTCCGCCCTCTTCCTCTCCGAGGCAAAAAAAGCCGAAGCAGTCACGATCTCCATCGGTGACGGCGGAAACGAAATGGGAATGGGAACATACCGGAATGTGATCGAGACATTTGTCCCGTTCGGAGATAAGATCTGCACCGCCGAAGCCGCCGATCTCACACTCGCAAGCGGCGTCTCCAACTGGTGGGGCATCGGCATCGCCGCCCTCTGCTCCCTCCTCGCCGAGAAGAGCCTGCTCCCGACCCGCGCCGAAGAGACCGAATCTCTCCGTCTCGCCGTAGCCGCAGGCAGCGTCGACGGCTGCACCCGAAAAAATGAAATGACCGTAGACCACCTCGATCTCGAGACACACCTCGGAATCCTCGACTCCGTCGATGAAATCCTCAAAAAAGAACTGGGCCTCTGTGCGATCGCCTAAGCCAGGATTGCACACAGTCCAGTACCAGATATCAGAAATCTTCAAAACATACCGCATCTGACATCACCACTATCCAGGATCGCACAGCGCAGCGCCTGCGATCCCCACCCAGCACAGCCAATTTCAGCGCCGGCCGGCCTCCGGATCCGGGTGCCTGATTTCAGGGGCTTGGCTTCCTCTTGGCTCGCGGGAGAATGCGTTGGAGGAGATGGGACACTTGTTTGAGCGCAGCGAGTTGTGTCCCATCTTCTCCGCCCTTAGCATTCTTCCGCAAGTCTAGAGGAACCGCCCCTAAAATCCCGAGTGCCCGGAGCCGGAGGCCGACCGGCGCGTACCTTTCGCCATCAATTTCATATTGACATCCCCACCCCCATTCATTATAATAGCTATAAATAATACGAATACCACATATGAAAGGGGGTTATGTTCCTGCGGTCCCTGACAGGACGGCGGTATTTTCATGGAACAACATCTGTCACAATACAAAATCTTCTACGAGGTAGCCCGCTGCGGCAACATCTCCCGGGCTGCCAAAGAACTCTACATCAGCCAGCCCGCCATCAGCAAAGCCATCAGCAAACTTGAAGAAAGCCTCGGAACCAGACTCTTCAACCGAAACTCCCGCGGAGTCCAGCTCACAAGAGAAGGAACCATCCTCTTCCAGCATGTGAACACAGCCTTCGACTCCATCGGTCACGGCGAACGCGAACTCAAACGGATCCATGACTTCCATATCGGAAACTTAAAGATCGGCGTCAGCAACACCCTGTGTAAATACGTCCTCCTCCCCTACTTAAAAGGATTTATCGGAAAATATCCACATGTAAACATCGCCATCGAGAGCCAGTCCACCTACCAGACACTCGACATGCTCGATGCCAGAAAGATCGATATCGGCCTTGTCGCTGAGCCAAAAAACAGAAAAGGACTCCACTTCCAGCCCCTGATGGAGATCAGCGACATCTTCGTCTGTACGCCTGCCTACCTGGAGAATCTTCATTTAAGAGAAGGAAACGACCCGGATATCTTTAAGACCGGAAATATCATGCTCTTAAACCGCTCCAACATGAGCCGGAAACACGTCGATGCCTACCTGTCCGACAATCAGATCGAGATCAACCAGATCCTCGAGACGACTGACATGGAACTCCTCATCGAGTTCTCCCGGATCGGACTCGGGATCGGCTGCGTCATCAAAGACTTCATCGAAGATGATCTGAAAAACGGTACGCTTATCGAGATCCCGCTTGATATCCCGATTCCGAAACGCGTGATCGGATTCTGTTATCATCCACAGGATGTTCCTGATACCCTGCGAGAATTTCTGGAATTCTGCCGGACATTCCGCAAAGCCTGATCCATCTGTCTTTTTAGCAGAAAATTTCTGTTGCAAAAAGCCGGAAACTGAATTTCTCGTACAGTCTGAAATTCAGTCTCCGGCTTTTTTTCAATTTACAACCTGCCATCGATTCTTTCTGCAGGATCCCCATCAGGATCACACTTGATCCGATATTCCCATATCCCTAATTTTCGTCGTGATACCCGGTCGCCTCATAGAACTTCTCGAGACTTCCGTACTTGAACACCATCTTAAGCTCACTTCCAATGCTGTTCATCATCGTCTCATCCGGGATCTCATCGCGGTGGTACCAGCCAGCCTCGGAGAGCTCGTCCTCCTGAAGCTTGATCTTGTCCGGTCCATCGAGCTCCGCGAAGAATCCGATCATCTCCGTGTCGGAGAATGCCCACGGCTGGCTCTTATAATAGCGGATATTTTTGACCTTCAGGCCAACTTCCTCCATGACCTCGCGGTGGATCGTCTCCTCAAAACTCTCTCCGATCTCTACAAAACCGGCGATCAGCGCATATCCGCGGTACGGATTGTTGTTCACACGGTATCTGGACATCAGGAGACGGTCCCCATCGGAAATCGCAACGATCACAGCCGGGGAGATCTTCGGATACTCAGTCTGTCCGCACTCCGGGCATACCAGCGCGCGCTCGGTCTTGCTGTTTTCCATCAGGTGACCGCAGCATCCGCAGTACTTTCTGCTCTCCTTAAAGCGGTGAAGCTGGGTAGCAGTGATCCCTGCGAACGCCTGGTACATCGGATGCATCTTCCGATATGCCGCTGTCGGGCAGAGCTCATATGCGTCGGAGACATGTTCCGGCATCTCTGTCACATAATAATAATGATTTCCATCGATCGCGAACAGATAGTACGCGTTCTCTTTCAGCGCTTCTTTGTCTTCCTGGAAATCAGAAAACTTCGGAATCTCATGATTCTCCTCAGCTGTTTTTCTCAAAAGTGTCTTGCTCTTCTTGATAAAGAGGACAAAGTCCTCATCCTGCGCCTTCGGCTGTCCGTAAGTCAGATCAAATTTATGTGGGGCGATTTCCTGGATCATTCTTTCTCTCCTATTCATTAATATAAGTTTCCGCTCTCTGCTCTGTACACAGCTTTCCTCGTTTTTCTCAGACGGAAACCATGAAATTTTCATGCTGCAGTACACGGACACACTCTGTCCGCAAAAATTACCGCATCGTTTTTATGATACGCCGCCCCCGCCCTTTTGTCAATCCGGCAAAATCCGCTAAGATCAGCAAAACTCTTCCCCCGGCACGGCAACCTATGAGATCTATGTTGACGAACATTTTTATTTGTCGTATAATGCCAGACAGTATGCCTTTTTCAGGAATCCTGACTGCCAAAGTACAAACTTTCGGCAGTCTTTCCACATTTGTAACTGTTCAGTACCTTCACACCTACTGGAATCTCCCCCGGAGCTTCCCTTCGGATGCATGGCAAGCTATGAGCAAAAATCCATTCCAGATCGCTGCGCCGATGGAATTTTTCCCTCAAGTCAAGGCTTTCTTACGGTCAGCGCAGCAACTGCGCAGACCTGCTGAATCGTTACCTACATTTTTTCTTTTCTGAAAACAGGCAGGGATGTATGTATGAAAGGAGTCATGTTCTATGGCAACAGAAAACAAGATGGGAGTCATGCCGCTAAACCGGCTTCTGATCTCCATGTCCGTGCCGATGATGATCTCGATGCTCGTCCAGGCACTTTATAACATTGTCGACAGTATGTTCGTCGCACAGCTCAGTGAAAATGCCCTGACCGCCGTATCCCTGGCGTTCCCGGCCCAGAACCTGATGATCGCCGTTGCGACCGGAACCGGCGTCGGTGTCAACGCCGCCCTCTCGAGAAACCTTGGGGAAAAGAACTTTGAACGCGCCAACAAGATTGCGGATCACGCTCTGTTCCTTGCTGCATTGAGCTATGTCGTATTTGCACTCTTCGGCCTCTGCTTTGCAAGACAGTTCTTCTGTCTCCAGACCGATATCGAGGAGATCGTGGATCTCGGAACTACTTATTTAAGAGTCTGCACGATCGCTTCCTTCGGACTTTTCATGGAGATCGCCTGTGAGCGTCTCTTACAGTCCACCGGAAAAACGATCTACTCCATGTACACCCAGGGTCTCGGCGCGATCATCAACATCGTTCTGGATCCGATCCTGATCTTCGGTTATTTCGGAGCGCCTGCTCTCGGCATCGCGGGTGCGGCCGGCGCTACCGTGATCGGGCAGATCATCGCCTTTTGTCTCGGTTTCTTCTTTAACAAGACGAGAAACCATGAGATTACGATCTCTCTCCGTGACTTTAAACCAAACAGCGAGATCATCAGCCATATTTATGCAGTCGGTATTCCGTCCATCATCATGGCATCCATCGGAAGTGTCATGACCTTCGGAATGAACAAGATCCTCATCGCATTCTCCTCCACGGCGACTGCGGTGTTCGGCATCTACTTTAAGCTCCAGAGCTTCGTGTTCATGCCGGTCTTCGGTCTGAACAACGGAACGGTCCCGATCATCGCCTACAACTACGGCGCCGGAAAGCCGGACCGCATCATGGGAACCCTGAAGCTCGCTGCCATGTATGCCGTAACGATCATGCTGATCGGTTTAGCGGTCGTTCAGCTCATACCGGATAAGCTCCTAATGATCTTCAGCGCCTCCGACACCATGCTCTCCATCGGCATCCCGGCACTCCGGACCATCTCCCTGAGCTTCCTGTTCGCCGGATTCTCCATCGTCTGCTCTTCCATGTTTCAGGCGCTTGGTCACGGCATGCTGAGCTTATGGATCTCCGTGTTCCGTCAGCTGGTCGTTCTTCTCCCGGTCGCATTTGTTTTTGCGAAACTCGGAGGACTTCACGTCGTATGGTTCGCATTCCCGATCGCCGAAGTTTTCGCGATCATTTTCAGTGCAGTCTGCCTCGGCTATGTGTATCGGAAAGAAATCCTTCCGTTAAAGGCACGTCAGGAAAAGTAACCGGAGCGGAGCAGCTCAGGCTCCAATGTGTAAAACATTTTAAAATAACATCATTTATATTTTTCAGAGGTGGAAAACAGATTCCCTGCAGACCATTTTCCCGGTTCCTGTCCGGGGATAAGACAGTCCTGCCGGATTCCTGTTTTCCATCTTTTTTGTCTTTATTTCCCACTGCATCTGAAAAATGTGCATTTTCTGTCTTTCCCGCTGTAAGCTGTACCTCTCCCCGGATCCACTGCCCTGATATTTTTTCATAAAATTTCTCATTTTAACCTTTTAGTTCAAGACAAACCAGAAATTTTATAGTATGATAGACCTGCCTGCAGAACAAAGGCTTCAGATCTTCACACCGGCCGGCAAGGATCCGCCGTCCGTTTCCCTTGAAAATATATTGAATACTTTCCCATCCGGCTGCCGGCAGCGTTTTTTATGTCCGACAGTTGATATTGATCTGTTCTGATTGGAAATATGGAGGATAAGATTGAAAGTATGAAAAATCTGTCGAAAAAACTGACCGGAAAAAAGATCCGGGATGAAATGCGAAAAAGAAAAATGACCGTGCGGGATCTCCAGGACGCGCTGGAACTGGACAGTCCCCAGTCGATCTATAAATGGCTCCGGGGGGAATCCTTTCCTTCCCTCCCGAATATGCTGGTACTCGGTGAATTATTTCAGGTTCCGCTGGAAACACTCCTGATCCGTGAGGACGGAAGTCCCGCCTACCACCGCATCTTTGACGGCGGTTTTCCGTACCATATCGGTCTTCTCTTCCAGGAAAAAGACGATTTTTCCTCAAAAAGACGATCGAAAGCACGTTCAGATCTGTTTGCGGGAAATTACTACACAAAAGCTTTTACTCATTCTCAGGAACATCCGGATCCAGAAGTGCCTCATAACTGACGTTTAAGACCTTTGCGAAATAACGCAGCTCAATATCGGTCACAAACCGCTTCCCGCTCTCGATCCTCTGGATCGCATTCTTATCGAGATCCAGTCCCTTGAGCTGGAGCATGTCCGCCAGATGCTTCTGCGATACATCCGTCATCGCACAGCGAAGCTCATGAATTTTGATCCCGCAGATATTGTTCCTGCCGGATATTGTTTTATTTTTATACATATAATAACACTCCTTGTTTGGCATTCACTGATTGTCACTCCAAACAATATATGTTATTATTGAAACACCGATGACATTCAGTGAATGTCATCGGTGGAAATTATTGGATTATCATCATGAAAAATAATCCTGCTGCCGTTTCCGGAGCAGGTTTCTCAATTCCCAAATATATTTAAAGGAGGATGTCTTTATGGAAATCACAAACGAACTGAAGCAGGATCTCTCCACGCTGGAATCCGCATGCGGAAATTTTCTCGAAAAATATGAATCCGTACTCACAAGCGCTCTGAATAAACTGGAAATGTCCGCCGAGGAAAGCCTGAAGATCGACCTGATGCTGGAACTCATCACACATCTCTCCTCCGCTCAGTTTGCCGCTTCTTATATGCAGAAAGACGTCGTGAAAGAGGGGATCCTGATCCAGGATCCATCCGGCAGCTTCACTCTTGGCGGAACTCCGCTCCCGCCGATGACCGATATCGAAGTGTATGTCCATGACGATGAACTGGACCAGGATGTCTGGAAACGCGTCTTCATCGGCGGCAGCCCGAAACAGCGGATCTGCGGTCTGAAACACCCGAATCTCACTTCCGGGATCCATGCGCGGATCCGCGGCTGAGAGCTTTTCACTCTTCCGTCTCGATGATATCGCGGATCGTCTGCATCGAAAGATCTACGGACGCGATATCATCCGCGCACTGCTTTAATTCCCCGCTCATCATCGCCGCATGTCCGATCTCCTTTTTATATTTCAGCTGGTGTTCCAGGCTCGCCCAGAAATCCATGGCGATCGTCCGGAGCTGGATCTCCACATAAGTTCCCGCCGTTTTTCCGGTCATTCCTCGAAGGATCAGATGGATCCCGCGATACCCGTTTGGCTTCGGATATGAAATGTAGTCCTTTTCTTTGACCAGTTCATAGTTTTCCTGACTTTTCAGCCATTTTTCCACCCGGAACACATCATCCGCAAAGGAACAGATGACCCGGACTCCCACCGCATCATGGACTTCACAGAGTGCCGACTCCAGTGTCTCCGGCAGCGCTTTCCTCTTTAACTTCTCCATCATGCTCTCCGGCAATTTGATCCTGGAACAGATATACTGGACCGCGTGGAATCCGGATCTTTGATCATCCGGAAATTTCTTCAGCAGCTCCAGCATGTCGGTTCTCACAGTTTCAACACGGCATCTGAGGTCGATCCTACTGAGCTCCCGCACCTTTTTGACCGTTTCTACCGCTCCGACCGATCGAGGAATTTCGCGACCGGCGGCTACGGGATCGGTCTCGCGATCGCAAAAGCCATCGTGAACACGCACCGCGGAAAGATCCAGGCGTCCACGAAGGATGGGAAGTCGCTGACGATCGAGGCGGTGTTTCCGGGATGATGATCAAACAAAAAAGATCCGCCAAAATACCGAAAATTTCTTCCCCCCGGTATCCTGACGGATCTTTTTATGCGATCATGGAACTGTCCCGTTCCTCCGCTCACAGTTTTTCAGATTTCTGCCGCTTTTCTATTCTTTTCCAGCATTTCACTTCATCTTTTTCTTCTCTTCATACTCCCTCAACGCCCGCAGCGCCTCCCCGGACAGCGGGAACAGTACCATGAGGTTGAACACGGTCATCAGTCCGACGCCGACATCGCCGAGGTCCCAGACGACTGTGTAGGCCTGAAGACCGCCGACAAACAGCATGATCAGGGCGAAGATCTTATAAAGAGTCTGATAGCACCAGCGGTTTCCGAAGAGGTATGCCACGTTGGAACGCGCATAGAACAGGATTCCGAGGAATGTCGAGAAACTGAACAATGCCAGCGTGATGGCGATAAAGACCACTCCGAACTCGCCCATATAGTAGCTCATGACTTTCTGGAGAAGGTCCATTCCTGCGAGTCCCATCGTCAGTTCCTCCGGGACAAGCAGCATGATCATCGCCGTGCAGCTGCAGATCACGATCGTATCGATAAATACGCCTAGTGCCTGGACAAGTCCGACCTTTACCGGGTCACTCTCCTCCGCCGCTGCCGCTGCACACGGTGCGGAACCGGAACCGGCCTCGTTGGAGAACAGACCGCGCTTGACTCCGTTCATGAGAACCGCGCCAAAACCGCCCGCTGCGATCTGGCGGAGTCCGAATGCCTCCTCAAAAATCCTCTTGAAAACGCCCGGAACGCTTCCGAGATGCGTCGCGATGATGAACAGGGTGATCACAAAATAACATCCCGCCATGATCGGAACGATCACATCCAGCGCGCGGACCGTTGCATTTTTTCTTAAGACGATCACCGCCGAGAGCACAACAAGAATGACCGTCGTGATCATTGGTGAGATTCCAAATGCATTTTTAAATGCCGATGCCACCGAATTGCTGATGACCTGACTGATCCCACCCCAGCAGATCAGACCGGACAGCGCAAACAAAACGGCAACGACGGAGTGTTTCAATTTCTTTTTTCTCACGCGCTCCGCATAGCTGTGGATATAATAAGCCGGACCGCCGTGATATCCGCCGTAGAGCGGATCTTTTTCTTTGTATAGATGCGCCAGGGTTGCCTCCACAAATGCCGTGGAGGAACCAAAGATCGCCGAGATCCACATCCAGAACACGGCTCCCGCACCGCCCGCAGAGATCGCAGCGACAACTCCGACGAGATTCCCCATTCCCACACGGGTCGCTGTCGACACAAACAAGGTCTGCACCGGTGACAGACCGCCTTCTTCCTTCTTTTTTCCGCCCAGCGCCCGGATCATATCCGGAAACAGCCGGACCGGAAGGAATTTCGTCCGGATCGTAAAATAGATCCCCGTTGGGATCAAAAGCAACACGAGAAGAGGGATTCCGATCCCATTTCCGTTGCCGATCGGGATCGTGAACAGATCTCCCCACAGGAAGCGGTACACCGCTTCGATGACTGCTAACACCATAATTTTCTTTTCTCCTTTTCAGATCGATCTTTCCGGCTGTTCTGTCATTTTCCCTCTTACAGCCGTCGTTCCAGACCGGCACCGACAAAAAGCTTCACCACCACGACGCGCCAGTCTGTTAAATTGTCATGCATTGATTTCTATTATACACATACAAGTGTGTCTCTGTCAAATCCTATCGGTGAAGCAGTTCCGGTGCCATCTCATGGAGCAGATCCGCGAGCGCTTTCGCCGCCCTGGACCGGTATTTTCCTGCCGGCCAGACCAGTGCAAGGTCCAGGAAAATCCCCTCTTTTCCGATCCGCAGATACCGGAATCCATCCCGCATGATCCGGCAGGACCGGTAGGTAAAGGCCAGCGCAACACCTTCCCGCGCAACAGCTGCCGCAAACGCCGCGGAAAGGTATGTATCGAGTCCGAGAGGTTCCACACCTGCTTCCCGCAGAGAATGGCGTGCCGTCCGGCCGAGTACCGTGTTCGGCGGACCTAAAATATATTCATACGGGGCGGTATCCTTCAGATCGATCCACAGTTCTTCCGGATCATTCTCGCATTCGTGTGCATATTTCATGACAGGATGCTCTTTCGTAGTGACGAGCATGATCTCATCCCTCATCAGTTCCTCGAATCCATGCTTGATCCGGACCGGAGGTGCTGCGATCAGTGCGAGATCCAGGATTCCCTCCAGGATCTGGTTTTCCAGATCAATACTGTCCATCTCGCTGATCTCCACATGCACCTTTGGATAACGCTCGTGAAATTTTTTCAGGACCGGCGGCAGCAGATACGTTCCCCGGTAGGTGCTGATCCCAAAGATGATCGTCCCGCCTTTTAAGTTTTCGATATCAGAAGCCTCACTGCGCGCTTCCCGGTACTGCTGCAGGATCTGTCTGGCATGAGAAATAAACGCCTCCCCGGCAGCCGTCAGGCGGACTCCTCTGGCAGTGCGGACAAAAACAGATGTACCGAGATCCTGTTCGATCAGACGGACAGCCTGACTGAGACTTGACTGCGCCATAAACAATTTTTCCGCCGCCCGGGAAATGCTCCCCTCATCGGCAACGGTTACAATGTAATCCAGCTCTTTTAAGTCCATAAAACACCTCCGTCAGATATCGGAATTACCGATACCTGGTATCGTAAATTGTGACTTTCCCCTATATCAAGACTAGTATAAAATATAACCATAGCAAAATCAATGTCTCTGAAGACAGCAAAAACACACAGGAGGGAATTTGAATGAAACAGGATCTCATGCAAGGCGTGATCGACATGCATGTCCATACGAATCCGGATCTGCGCCTTCGCGCATACGATGACTTCGAACTCATGGAAGCAGCGATCCGCGTCGGCGCGCGTGCCATCGTCATCAAGACACATCAGGGGACAACCATGGACCGCGCATATCTCTGCAACCGTCACAACGAGATCGTACATGGAAACACGAACAACTTCACCATGTACGGAAGCATCACATTAAACCGCGTTGTAGGCGGGATCAATCCGAAAGCCGTCGATACCGCACTTCGTCTTGGAGCAAAAGTTGTCTGGCTCCCGACACAGTCCGCAAAAAATCACATGCAGAAAATGGGCCAGGATCTGAGCCAGTGCGTGGAAGTCGTAAAAGACGGAAAGATCGTTCCGGAACTGCGCTCTGTACTGGAACTTGTCCGCGATCACAATGCAGTCCTTGGAACTGCCCATATCGCACCTGATGAGATCTTTACCGTCGTCGAGGCAGCCCGCGACCTCGGAGTCAAAAATATCGTGATCACCCATCCGGAGTGGTGGATCGTGGGAATGAGCCATGAAGACCAGCTCCGCCTCGTGAAGGATTACAACGTCATCCTGGAGCGCTGTTACGCACAGAACATGGGCGGCGGAAAATATAAGAGCAATCTCGCAGACAATCTGGAGATCATCAAAGAAGTCGGCTACCGAAATGTCATGGTCGACACCGACGGCGGACAGACGGAAAATCCGCACTGGGAACTCGCACTTGCGGAATACATGCAGTATCTGGTCGATCACGGAATTCCGGAAGAACATGTTTACCATATGACTCACACGATCCCGGCATCCCTGCTCGGCATCAACGAACAGGAGGAATCCGCATGTTAAGTATCATTCTGGTCGCATCCATCGCAGTTGCCGTCGTTCTTGGCTACAAGACAAAGATCAATACCGGATTCTTCTGTATCGCGTTCGCTTACCTGATCGGATGTTTCGGTATGGGGATCAAGCCAAAAGAGCTGATTAGTTTCTGGCCGGTCAGCACGATGTTTGTGATCCTGTCCGTCTCCCTTTTTTACAACTTTGCGGCTGTCAACGGAACGCTTGAGAAGATGTCTGCAAGTCTTCTCTACATGTGCCGCCGTTTCCCGGGCATGCTGCCGTTTGCCCTCTTCTTTGTAGCAGTTGTTCTCTCGGTAATGGGAGCTGCCTACTTTACTGTTCTCGCATTTCTGGCTCCGATCACGATCCTGATCTGCGAGGAAGCAAAAATGGACAAGCTGACCGGCGCTGTCGCGATCAACTGCGGTGCGCTTGCAGGCGGAAACTTTCCGACAGCCTCTCTCGGTGTCGTATTCCGCGGTCTGATCGATACCGCTTACGAGTCAGAACCGGCTTTTGGAACACCAAATTCGTTTGTGGACGAAATGAAGATTTTTGGATTCGCCATCATCTTCTCCCTGATCCTGATCGCGATCTTCCGCTTCGGTTTTAAGAGCAACCGCGGCATCGGCAAAGGAGTTACTTTCTCCAGGCCGGAACCGTTTGACAGGAAGCAGAAGCTGACTTTATACTTGATGCTGCTGATGATGGTGATCGTCCTGATCTTCCCACTCTTAAAGCTCGCGCTTCCGGACAATGCCCTGATCGGAACGATTGCAGGAAAAGTTGATGTCGGTCTCGTTGCTTTCTGCTTTACCATCATTGCCCTGTTATTTGATCTGGCACCTCAGAAAGAGGTCATCGCCCGTGTTCCGTGGAATACGATCCTCATGATCGCCGGAGCCGGCATGCTGATCGCGGTCGCTGTAAAAGCAGGCACGATCGATGCCCTGTCCGCATGGATCGGATCCAATGTACCGGCTGCCCTGATCCCGCTGGCATTCAGCTTCGTCGGTGCGTTTATGAGCTTCTTCAGTTCCACGACCGGCGTTGTTGCACCGGCATTATTCCCGCTGATCCCGGGACTCGCCGCTGCAACCGGACTGAACCCAGCCGCTCTCTTTGCCTGCACGATCCTTGGCGCACAGAGCAGCGCGATCAGCCCGTTCTCATCCGGCGGAAGTCTGATCCTCGGTTCCTGTGGAAACGAGGAAGACCGCAACCATCTGTTTAACCGGCTTCTCTTTGTTGCCGTTCCGATCAGTGTGATCTGCTGTGCAGTCTATAACCTGATCGTGACATTTGTACTGTAGGATCAAATCGAATCATTCAAAAAGGAGAATCATCATATGAATCACAAAATTACAGTATTCCGCGGTGACGGAATCGGTCCGGAACTTGTTGACAATGTGTTAAAGATCTTAAAGGCAGCGAACGCACCTCTCGAATATGAAATCTACAACGTCGGAGAGGACGAATGGAAACGCAACGGCGCACTGATCCCGGAGGAAGCCTACGCATCTTTTGAGCGGACAAAAGTGCTGTTAAAATCCCCGATCACGACCCCGGTCGGAAAGGGATTCCGCTCCCTGAACGTGACACTCCGCGGAAAATATGATCTTTACGCAAACATCCGCCCGGTAAGATCCAACGATGCCGTAAAAACACCGTTCAAAAATGTGGATATCGTCATTTTCCGTGAAAATACGGAAGGCCTCTACGTCGGCGTCGAAGAGCAGATCGATCCGGACACCGTCCATGCGATCAAGATCGTTACACGAAAAGCGAGTGAGCGCATCATCCGTGACGCATTCGAGTATGCAAAGAAAAACGGCCGCAGAAAAGTGACCTGCGTCCACAAGGCAAACATCTTAAAGATGTCCGACGGCATGTTCTTATCCATTTTCAAGGAGATCGCGAAAGAATATCCGGAGATCGAGAGCGATGACAAGATCATCGACAACACCTGCATGCAGCTCGTGATGAACCCGAACCAGTTTGACGTGATGGTCATGCAGAACCTGTACGGAGACATCCTCTCAGACCTCTGCAGCGGTCTGATCGGCGGTCTCGGACTCGTTCCATCCAGCAATATCGGTGCCGATTACGCCATGTTTGAAGCTGTACACGGCAGCGCGCCGGATATCGCCGGAAAGCACCTTGCAAACCCGACTGCATTCCTCTGGTCCGCCTGCATGATGTTAGAGTACCTCGGGGAAAATGAGACTGCAGCGCGGATCCGCAAAGCCGTCGATGAAGTTCTCGCAGAAGGAAAACACCTCACAAAAGACCTGCACGGAACAGCAAGTACCGAAGAGTATGTGGATGCGATCCTGGAAAGATTATAAAACTGAAATCAGAGGGGGCTGCCATTGGCAGCTCTTTCTGTATCCCTGAAAGTAAAAAGACATCACAAAACCTTGTTCGAATGGAATCCACTCCAATTTCCGGTTTTGTGATGTCTTTTTATGATCTTTTATTCGCTCCTGGCATTGATCACTGCCCCTGCTCTTCCACCTTCTTCGGCGGCATCACTGTCAGGTCTTTCACGATCTCCCCTGCAAGGATCAGTCCGGCAACCGACGGGACGAACGCGATGCTGCCCGGAATCGCACGGCGCTCGGTGCATTTATGTTTCGCGCCCGGCGGACAGATACAGTTCTTTCTGCAGCTGATGCTCATGTCTTCCTGCTGCTCAACCGGCTGCTCCGTGGAGTAAACGACTTTTAACTTCTTCACTCCGCGCTTCTTTAATTCGCGGCGCATGACCTTCGCGAGCGGGCACATGCTCGTCTTATAGATATCCGCCACATGGAACTGCGTCGGATCCAGCTTGTTTCCGGCGCCCATGCTGCTGATGACCGGAACTTTACAGTCGATCGCCCGCATGATGATCTCGATCTTTGCCGTCACCGTGTCCACCGCATCGACCACATAGGAATATTCCGTAAAGTCGAACTCATCCGCATTTTCCGGGAGATAAAAGCACTTTCTGACCTCGACCTGGGCATCCGGATTGATATCCAGGATCCGGTCGCGCATGACTTCCGCCTTATACTGTCCAACTGTCTTTCTCGTCGCGATGATCTGGCGGTTGATATTTGTCAGGCAGACCTTATCATCGTCCACCAGCACAAAGGAACCGACTCCGCTTCTCGCCAGTGCCTCCGCCACATATCCGCCGACTCCGCCGATTCCGAAGATCGCAACCTTCGCCTTCGCAAGGCGGTCCATATTTTCTGCTCCTAAAAGGAGCTGTGTTCTTGAGAACTGATTTAACATCTCTATCTCCAATCCTGTCTTTCCTGAAATGTTACCGGCAATCTCCCTGTTAAAACAACCATTCGACGGGATTTTGCCCCTGAAACCTTTACCATTATACCTACTAATTCGGTATGTGTAAAGAGAAAGATTCCTTCCCATGAAAAGTAGCAGTTTTTCTGCGTCCTGTAACGAAACAGGACACCATCTCTGGTGTCCCTTCCGTACTTTCTGATATTCTCACAAAACTGTCCGAACCATTCTTGCAGTCTGATTCTCTGTCATCGCTGATCCTGCTTTTCTGGAAATCTCCTGCCATGATCCCTGCATGTCATTTTACTTATCCACATGGTTTCTGTCCGTCAGAATGATCCCCTTATATCTCGGAGAGGTGCGCTCAAGCTCATAGCATTCTCCCTCCGGAGTCGGGTACTGATCGATAAAGTCGCGGATCGTCTTCATCTCCTCCGCGGTCAGATCAAATTCCAGTGTCTGGATGTTGGATCTTACATGTTTGGAGTTTCTGGTTCCGACCATGACGGCTCCGACGCTCTTCTGGTTTAAGATGTACTGGGTTGCCACGTTGGCGATGCTGACGCCGTGGTTGTCTGCGATCGCTTTCAGGACCGGAAGGAGCTTCTGCATTCCGTCCCAGCCGAGGGAATCCTCGATGATCTGCATGTATTTCACCTGGGAACGGGTCTCCGGCGCCTCATATGTCTTTCCCATGTAGCGCTCCGCGAGAAATCCACCGGCCAGTGTGCCGTAAGCGAATGTGTAGATGCCGTGCTCTGCGCTGTAATCCAAAAGTGTTCTCTCCGGACGGCGGTCAAAGACGGAATACTGCGCCTGGTTGGATACGACCGGGATACCGGCGTCAACCATCTGCTTTAAGGCGTTTGTATCCATGTTGCACATACCGATGTTGCGGATCTTTCCTTTTTCCTGAAGCTTTACAAGGTCAAAGGCCGTCTCCATCATGCCCGGCACATTGAAATCCCACCAGTGGAACTGTACCAGATCCAGAGCTTCGCGGTGCATTCTCTTTAAGGAGCGGTCCACGATTCCTTCCGTGTACTCCATGTTGATCACCGGAAGAACGTCCTTGTCCGGCACAAATTTCGTGTGGATCTGGATGTCTTCCTCCTGATAATGTCCGCTCGCCTTTAACTCTGTCACAAAGCGGCCGAGGACCTCCTCAGCGCCCGTGTAGATGTCGGCACAGTCAAACGTCGTAAATCCCTGCTCCACCAGCTCGTGGAACGCGCGGATCGCATCGTCATAGTCCAGGTGTCCCTGAAGACAATGCTCCGCGGAGAGCTGCCAGCAGCCATTGATGACGCGGTTGAAGGTATATCCATTTTTAAACTGAGCTTTTTTCTGCATGATCGATTCTCCTTATTATCTAATTCTCATGATATTTTCCCGCATCCGGTCTCATGAGCGGCACGACCGTGCACTGCCCATGACTCTGGATCCGCTTTCCGACTCTTGTGATCTTAAATCTCGCCCCGCAGTTCGGATCCGGGCAGGCGATCTCCGCGTCGGAGAGCATCCAGTCGTTCGGGTCCAATGGCCGTTCTTTTGCCGGAAGAAGCGGCAGGATGGCGCTCAGGGAATACATGGAAAACGATGTTTCCTTCGGAAACACCAGGTTTTCTCCCTGTACCAGGAAATAGTCCCCCACCTTGTGGCTGCACACCATCGGGCGGTCACCGGCGACTACTTCCACCTTGAGATCGTATAATGTAAAGGTATCATCCATTTTTCCATAACCTCTTTTCTCTCGTGTACTCGTTCCAATGTCTGTGCCATCCTGACACTTCATGAGCTTTCATGATCCAGATCCGGGAAACCACTCCCCTATTCTTCTTTCTGGCATCCCCATCCCGTAAGGACAGCTCCAAGGAATACAAAGAACAGGACAAATCCGTAGATCGTTCCGCCCGCAACGATGACCGGGGAAAGACCTGTCAATGCGGATCCGATGAATACGAACACGCTCATGAACGGGATGATCGCCGGAAGACTGTTTGCCGTTCCGTCTAAAAGGTTCGCTCTGCGGTACGGGTGAATGTTTCTCGCCGCTCCGATCTTATTTAAGATCGGTCCGAATGTCAGGATGGAGGCACTCGTCACACCGCCAAGTAAGATCGTTGTAAATGCGATCCCCATCATGCAGACGAGCTCCGCACCTCTTGCCGTCCCTGCCATCTTACTGTCGAGGATCTTCTCGGCGATCAGGTTCAGCATGCCTGCGTCGCTTAAAACTCCCATGATGCCGAATACGGAGATGACAAGCGCACAGGTTGGTAAAATATTGTTGATCCCGTCAACCAGGAAGCCGACTGCGGCGTTGTTTGCCGCGTCGTTGGAAAATACCTGCGCCGGAGTAAATAATCCCGCTGCAAGGCCGACAAGCGTTCCTGTCGCAAGACCAACGAGGATGCCTTCATAGATATTTCTTGTTTTTGTCGAAACCGTCAGCATCAGGACAACCGGGATCAGCATGACTAACGAAACCGGGTTGGACGCCGCATCGATGGAACCTCCCTCATAAGTACCGCCAACACCGCCGAAAATCGCGAAGATCACGATCGTGATCAGTCCTGCCACCAGCGAATACTTGATACGGCTTGACACGACACCACCGATATCGGCCGGTTTTCCGTTCTTAAACTGCTGCGTGGAAGCCGAAGCGATCGTCGTGTCGGAGATCGGCGCCAGGTTATCTCCAAAGATCGCGCCGGATACGATGCAGCCGGCCATCATCATCTCGTTGGCACCCAGCATGATCCCCGCCGGGTAAAAGATCGGGAACGCGATAAACATGGTTCCAATCGAGGAACCGGTCGCTGTCGATACGATGCATGTGGCAAGAAATGTAAATGCAACGAAGATCCCGCCTTTCATGCCGACCGCGTTGGCGATCCATACGAATCCGCCGGAAAGACCGCACAGCTTGATCAGGGCGCTGAACATGCCGACGAGCAGCAGGATCACAACGACCGATACCGACGTGATCGAGGAAATTCCCCGGATCGCACTCTCCCAGAACTCACTGTAGCTCGTGCAGAACACGCCGCCGATCAAAAGGGCTAAAAATCCTCCGACTGCAAGTGCTTCCATGTTGAATGCTTTAAAGCCGATGAACAGCACCATGCAGAAGAATACATAAATTGCTACCGGGATCAGGGACATTCCGATCCCGCCGCGAAACTGAAGTTTTCTCTCTTCGCTCATACGATTGCCTTCCTTTCTTCTGTAACATAACTCTTGTCATATACGAAAGTCTCCCGGGAGACTATGCGTTTCTGCATGCCACGATGCATTTTCTCACCGCTCCGGTTTCCGGCTTTCATAAAGGACTGACATTTCAAGTTCAGAAGATCGGGAAATCTTTTTATCAAAAAAGCCCATCCCTGAACTTCGTTCAAGGACAGGCTGTCATATACCTGCGGTACCACCTTGTTTGGTGCCAAGCACCCACTCTTTACAGAATGCAGTTACATTCCTGGTCTCGTAACGCTGACCCTGCGTCTCAGCTACTAAAGATTCCTCTTGATCCGTTCCTCTTTTTCACCTTGCCCTCTGAGGCCCACTTACCACAACACTCTGTCCGGATCCCACCGCCCCGGACTCTCTGGGAGACTGTTCTTTCTGGTACAACTTCCTCTTCAACGGTTTAAAGCAATAATAGCAATGTCATACGGATTTGTCAAGAATTTTTTATCGGAAACTGGCTGCTGATATCCCAACTATCTTCCCCCATGCTCTTCACAACAACTCCAATACTCTCTCATAAACCGGAGCATTTTCTTTCACTACGATCATCAGCTTCTCCTTCGCACCGTTTAGCCTGTAAAACAGTGTGCGCACCGTATGAGCCTGCGATCGCAGATACCTGTTTTCATCGTAATAATACTTCTCATCCAATAGCACCGCCAGCCGGTCCATCGTCTTCCCGTTGTCTTCCTGTCGCGAAAGGATCTGAAACCCGTGTTCCCCTGCATCCAACATCAGATTTTCCGCTTCCCGCTCATCATTTGCATACAGCACTGTGACATTCGGGAAATGCCGGGTGGTCTTCCGGTCCGGAAGGTGCATCAGATTCTGGATAAACGAGGAAAGCTCCACATTTGTCCGGATCCTGTTTGTCAGTCGGAAAAGCTGGATCCCCGGAAGTTTTTCCAGCTCATTCTTCGCACTCCGGTCCGCCTCTTCCGGGGAGAGCTGGTCCTCGCAGTCACTGGAAAAGATAACCGGACGTGTTCCTGCTGCCCGTATGATCCGCTTCAGGGGCTCCTCACTCAGCAGATGCGCCTCATCAACAAAAACAGCACCATAATCCTCAAAACCGGTCTCCTCCGTGATCTCCCGGTCCGACATCCAGAGAATTCGCCTGAGTCTCTCATGAAGCTTCTTCCACTCCTCTCCCGATGTCCCGCAGTGGATCATGCAGACCTTCTGACGCCCGGAAAGTTTCATCGCGATATCGTAAAGAAGCAGCGTCTTTCCCGTCCCAGGAAGTCCGGAAAATGAGTAATATCCGCTTCGCTCCGCGCGGACTTTCTTTAAGATCTGCCGCTCAATATCCTTCTGTTGGGCCGTCAGGAAATATTCCTTCTGCAAAAACCGCTCCGGCTGTGTCAGCGGGGAGATCAGATACCATTCTGCCCGGAAGCAGTCTTCGAGATCTCCCGGCTCATCCTTACCCGGCTCCTTCAGCTCCTCACATAGCCGGTCCCAGTCCGCATCCACAAGGTTATCATGATTCGTCAGACGGACCAGACGGTCCTCACTGCTGATATAGGTATAGGACCGGATCGGTCTCCCCAGCACCGATAAGTAATAACGGTTCTGGATCAGCTGCCTGCGGATCGCGTCCCCGGAGACAGCGCCGCTCTTCAGCTCGATGTTCACGATCTGTTTTTCCTTCACCTGGAGCAGGTCAAACTCTTTTCCGAGACGCGGGATCTGGAAAGAATAAAAGAAGCGGAGCCGGTACACCTCCGGCATATGTTCTTCCAGGTGATCCACAAATGCCCGCATACTGTTCAGTTCCCATGTCCGGATCTTTAAAGGTTTTTCCCTGCCCGACAGCTGATGCTCCAGCCTGGAAAGACAGGCGATATTCTGTTTTCTAGTCAGTGCGTAGATGGATATTGATTTCATGGATACACTCCTGAATATAAAATGCGTCGTAAGTGCGCAGACCTACTGAACAGTTACAATGCGCCAATGTGAGCACATCGGTCATCACATCAATATTCTAACATCATGAAACAAAAATTTCATCCTGTCAATTGTTTTATTGATATGGCAGTGACCGTGCACTGTAATGGGATTTTGCCGATGCTTCGCATTCCGAATCGGCAAAATCCGAGACCATAACGGTATCATACGGAATTTTCAGTTCTAAAAATTCCTACCCGTGAAAAGTAACAATAAGTCATCATTAGAATGATCTCTATTTGGCTTGAATGTTGACACTGGATCAGCAAACCGTTATTATATAAGTATAATTTAAATAAAATCTTATTTTTGTCAGTACATTATCGCACAAAACCAAGATAAGCAGAATTTTCAGGAGGCCATATGAATAAAGCGGAAAAATCCCAAATAATTGTTCCTGTTATTTGTTTTGTGTGCGTTTTTTTGTCTGCAGTTCTGATATGGAGTTATTATAGCAAACCCGCTGATGAGGACGGAACCTTAAGCGTTACAATAAAGTATCCAGAATATGAAACTGCCGTTATAACACCGGTTTCTACGATGGAATGTGCCATAGATAACAAGTTCTTACATGAACTTCAACAAATTTCAGAAAGTTCCGATGGAAATACAAATGAACATATTTATAATTATCAATATGACACACTGCCTGATAAAATTTATATAAAGGCACCAGATATTTATGTATTTGAACAAGGCAGATCAAACTCATCCATGACACCATGCAGCGTTGGAAGTGTGGCTTACTATGCTGATGAACCTTGGTTCTCTATCACTTCAGTCACTGTAGATAAATTATATACCGGAGTTTTTGATATAACAATTTCGATCGAGTCATTTAAGGATATCGTTCCAGTAATGGCAACCTTAAAAATAGGAGATATTGTTTTGAATGAAGAAGGAAGTGCACCAGAAAAGGAAATGGCGTTTGAAAACGATAATTATATTTCAGAAACCTTTCAATTTCGGTATAATCGGGGTGCATTAAACGATATCTCTGATTTAGTTAATGAAGCAGCCTTCTGTACTGAAGATGTTTTCCGCAGAATAAGCGGAGCCCAAATAACAGCAGAATGCAATATCCCATCTGTTAAAGTTGTTATTGAGGATTCAGGATCATCTTCCAGCTTGTGATGATGAGCTATGAGAGCATTTCAGATACATGAGAGCAGAAAAACCGGCGAAGATTTATTCATCGCCGGTTTTCTCAATATCAATCTGTCATTTTTCTTCTGCTCCTGCAGATCCAGAAAATTTTCCGGATCACTTACGCCTCGTCGATCGCCCGTCCAATATCATGTCTCATATACTTATTCTCAAAGGAAACCCACTCCGTCGCCTCATAGGCTTTCTTTCTGGCTTCCTTCAGGTCTTTTCCGGTTGCGGTCACACCGAGGACACGGCCGCCGTTTGTGACGATCTGGCCTTTGTCGTTGAATTTTGTTCCGGAGTGGAAGACATAATAGTCGTCTTTTCCCTTGAACTTCTCAAGTCCTTCGATCGGGAATCCCTTTTTGTACTCGACCGGGTAGCCGTCGGATGCAAGGATAACGCAGACCGTCGCACGATCATTGTCGAACTTTAAGTCTACCTTGTCGAGCGTTCCGTCGATGCACGCCTCAAAGACGTCCACGATATCGTTCTCCAGTCTCGGAAGAACAACCTGCGCCTCCGGATCGCCGAATCTCGCGTTATACTCCAAGACCTTCGGTCCCTCCGGTGTCAGCATCAGTCCGAAGAAGATCACGCCCTTGAACGGTCTTCCCTCTGCCTTCATCGCATCAACGGTCGGCTGGTAGATGTACTTCTTGCAGAATTCATCGACTTCCTCCGTGTAGAACGGGCTCGGGGAGAAGTTTCCCATACCGCCTGTATTTAAGCCCTGGTCGCCGTCCTTTGCACGCTTGTGGTCCTGGGCGGAACTCATGATCTTCACGATATTTCCATCCACAAAGGACAGAACGGAAACCTCACGGCCGGTCATAAACTCCTCGATGACGATCTCATCCCCTGCGGAGCCGAATTTCTTATCCATCATGAGCGTCTTCACGCCCTCTTTTGCCTCTTCCAATGTCTGGCAGATCAGAACGCCCTTTCCGAGCGCAAGACCGTCCGCTTTTAAGACGATCGGCATCTTCGCCGTCTCAAGATACTCCAGCGCCTTCTCCGGGTCTGTGAATGTCTCATAAGCGGCTGTCGGGATATGATATTTCTTCATGAGGTCCTTGGAGAATGCCTTTGAGCCCTCAAGGATCGCCGCATTCTTTCTCGGTCCGAATACGCGGAGTCCCTCTTTCTCGAAGACATCCACAATCCCACCGACGAGCGGATCATCCATTCCGATCACGGTCAGGTCGATCTCTTTCTCTTTTGCAAATGCAACTAATTTATCAAATTCCATGGCTCCGATCGGCACGCACTCCGCCACCTCGGAGATTCCGGCATTGCCCGGCGCACAGTAGATCTTGTCGACTTTTTTGCTCTGGGCGACCTTCCATGCGATCGCATGCTCTCTTCCGCCGCTTCCAACGATTAAAACCTTCATCTATTCTTCCTCCTGTAAACTTCCCTATGACATAAGCCGACTGTCCTGGCAACATGTAAAAATACATATCAGCCAGGACAGATACGATCAGATCTCGTGGTTCGCGATCATGTCGATCGCCTTCGGAAGGATCTTCCACTCCGCCTGCTCCATGACACGGCGCTGAAGAACCTCCGGCGTATCGCCTTTTTCCACTTCAACCGCTTTCTGCAGGATGATCGGACCGGAATCCATTCCCTCATCCACAAAATGCACCGTCGCACCGGTGATCTTTACGCCTCTCGCAAGCGCAGCCTCGTGGACCTTCAGTCCGTAAAAGCCGACACCGCAGAAGGACGGGATCAGGGACGGATGGATATTGATGATCTTATTTCTGTATTTTTCGATCATGGCCGCCGGGATCTTTACCAGGTATCCGGCCAGCACGATCAGATCCAGATGGTAGGAATCGATCTTCGCGACAAGCGCCTCATTAAATTCCTCTCTGGACGCAAACTCCTTCGGGGACAGGCATTCTGCCGGGATCCCGTGCTTTTTCGCGCGTTCTAAGGCAAATGCACCCGCATTGTTGCTGATCACGACCTCCACCTTCGCATTGCGGATCGTACCCTCATCGATCGCATCGAGGATCGCCTGAAGATTTGTTCCTCCTCCGGAAACGAGAACGCCGACTCTTAACATAAGGTCACTCCCTTTTCTCCTGCCTCGATGGAACCGATGATGTACGGGGTATCTCCCGCTGCCTTCATGGCTGCCATCGCCGCACGGACATCCTCCTCAGCGACTGCAACGACCATACCGATTCCCATGTTGAACGTGTTGTACATGATCTTCTCATCGATCTCACCCTTCTGCTGCATCATCGGGAAGATCGGCGGGATCAGATAGCTGTCCTTGTGGATCACCGCACGGACGCCATCCTTTAACATACGCGGAACATTCTCATAGAAACCGCCGCCTGTGATATGGCTGCACGCCTTGATCGTAACACCTGCATTCTTTACGTTCTTTAAAGCCTTTACATAGATCCTTGTCGGAGCAAGAAGCGTCTCGCCGAGAGTCTTTCCAAGCTCATCATAATAGGTATTTAAGCCCTCTTTTGTCATCTTTTTCTCAAAAACCTTGCGTACAAGAGAAAAACCGTTGGAATGAACACCCGTGGAAGCCATTCCGATCAGGACATCACCCGGCTGGAGATTCTCACCTGTGATCATCTCCTTCTTATCGCAGACGCCAACCGCAAAACCGGCAAGATCATACTCATCCTCAGCCATCAGACCCGGATGCTCCGCAGTCTCACCGCCGATCAGAGCAGCTTCGGACTGGAGACAGCCGTCTGCAACACCCTTGACGATATCCGCGATCTTCTCCGGATAGTTCTTGCCGCATGCAATATAGTCCAGGAAGAATAACGGCTCGCCGCCCGCACATGCGATATCATTCACACACATCGCAACTGCATCGATACCGATCGTGTCGTGCTTGTCCATGATCATCGCAAGCTTTACCTTCGTTCCGCATCCGTCCGTACCGGAAAGAAGAACCGGCTCCTCCATATCCTTGATCTTTGCAAGAGAAAAAGCACCGGAAAATCCTCCAAGACCACCTAAAACTTCCTCACGCATCGTCTTCTTCACATGCTCTTTCATCAGCTCCACAGACTTGTAACCAGCCTCAATATCAACTCCGGCTTTCTTGTAATCCATATGTATTCCCGGCTATCGCAGACATCCAAAAGATGTATGATAGCTTTTCCTTTCCTTAATTTTTCTATATCAGATGATATCGTGTGCAAAATTTTTTGCCCCCTGATACCGTATTGTTCCACACTTCGTGCTCCTGCAATTTCCTAAAACAGCCATACTCTGCTCATTTTCCTGCGCAAAACGGCTGCTTATTCATGGTTTGGGATGGTGGTATCATCCGATCACTTCTTCATGGAAGCAAGATACTCCTTATATCCGATATTGTCGAGCTTCTCCGCCTTGCTCTCCACTTCCGTCTTCATCTTCTCAGAATAAGCCTTTAACTTTTCAAGGAGATCCGCATCCGAAGCCGCAAGGATCTTTGCAGCAAGAATACCAGCATTCTTTCCGCCGTTGATCGCTACCGTTGCAACCGGGATCCCGGACGGCATCTGCACGATCGAATAGAGGGAATCCACCCCGCCAAGGTCAGAAGTCTTCATCGGGATTCCGATAACCGGAAGCGGGAAGATCGCTGCACACATTCCCGGAAGATGAGCCGCCTTACCTGCACCGGCAATGATCACCTTCATGCCCCTGCTCTCAGCACTCTTCGCATACTCAAAGAAAGTATCAGGCTCCCTGTGTGCGGAAATGATCGTCATCTCAAAATCAATCCCAAACTGTTCCAGTACCTCGGCAGCCTGCGCCATGATCGGCATATCAGAGTCACTGCCCATTACAATTCCAACTTTTGCCATTGTCTTTTCTCCTTATGAGTGTAACAAATATTGATAAGTTTCACTAATATATAGTATTTGAATAACAATAATTCCTTATCAATCATAATACAAGGTTTTTCCATGCACGTCAAGTGGGAATCGTAGATTTTGCCACATCCCAGCGGTGAGCTTCCGGGCTGGAGTGCCTTGATCCGGGGATCTGGCTTCCTCTAAGCCTGCGGGTGACTGCGTTGAAAACAAGACGACACTTGTCTGAGCGCAGCGAGTTGTGTCGTCTTGTTTTCGCCCTTAGCAGTCACCTGCAGGCTTAGAGGAACCATCCCCGCATCCCTGTGCACTCCAGCCCGGAAGCTCACCGCGTACCCTCGCCAATACACAAAAAAGGTGCCCCCGAACATGCAGCCCACCTGCACCTCCAAAGGCACCCATTTCAACTTAAAAAGCGATCTTACTCCTCCCCCAGCGGCCTGTTCAACTCATCCAGACCCGCCAGCACAAATCTCCCATCAAGGATCAGATCCACCTTCGTCCCATCCTCACGCACAGCCGAAATCCTCTCCAGCTCCTTATATGGGATCGTAATATCCGTATGCACTCCGAAATACGCCTTCGAGACATCTTCCTTCCGCAAGATCGAAACCTCATTGTCCCGCGCGATCATCTCTTTCCCATCCGGATTATACATCGGACTGTCCTCCGACCAGCTGTAACAAGTATCACCGACCGCAAAATGCGGTCCCATCTTCTCCACGATCAGGATCGGCAGCCGGTCCAGGATCCCGAACTTCTCCGCCATCGCATACGCCGTCGTGTTCGTTCCGATCGCAAACTCGCCGAGCGGCAGGATCTCATGTCCATTCATGATCCCCTGCACGATCAGGCGGTGTCCCGCCTCTTTATCGATCTCTCCATTTTCCGCAAAGTTGTCGCAGACTGCAGAAACCACACGTCCATCTTTGAACTCCATCAGCAGATTCCGGTACTGGATATCTCCGATATAAACCGTTCCCACATTTAAGATTCCATTTGTCCCCGCAAGCTTCGGGGAAGTGAACACCTCACCGAGAGGAATATTCACATCGGCCACACAGTTCTCAAACTTCGTCTGCTTTTCCGGATCAGAAAGGGCCGCCAGACGTACCTGCATGTTCGTCCGGTTCTCACCTTTTCCGATCACTTCCACATACTCTGCCGTATCGAGCACATCGATGATCTTCTGCTGCATATCGCGGTAAAGCTCGTAGTCCAGAGTGTTGATCCGGATCGTCTCTTTAAATATTTCCGGGAAGTGTTCCCCAATCGCCGGAACCGGGAACGCAATGATCGTGAAGCTCGTCTCATCTCCCGGAATATATTCGTTCACCACCGGCATGGATAGATTCCGGTATTCCAGATAAAGGTTCTGCTGTTTCTCCGTAAACGCCCATGCCTCCGATTTGTTCACCGGCTCAAAGCCCGGCTCACCGAAGGTTTCGATGACCGCCGGTCCCGCGTAGGCTGCCGCTTCCTCCTTATACTGCTCATAGGCAGTCTTTAAAACACCGATTTTCCGGTCACGGAACGCCTTGTCCATGTAGACCGCGCTGTCATACCGGTGATCATAGTCATACTGTCTGTTCGGGGAAGACGATGTATAGCCGCCGCGCCCCGCCGGATTCCGGTTGATGCTGTCGACCGCACCTCGCGGGAAGATCACGGAAAGACCTGCTGCCTCGAAATTCTTCACCGCCTGGCGAACCATACGCTCCATTCCGACCGGATACCGGATTGCCGCCGTTTTCTTCTTTGCGAGATCACGTCCCATGACCTCAAACCCGCGGATATATCCGTCCGTATAGGTATCCGCCATCTTCCTGATTTCTTCCTCCGGCAGGCTGTTTAAGAACGCCGCTATCTTTTCCTCCTCCGGGGAGATATACTCGCCGAAGCGGTACAGGTAAGAAAGATCCGAGAGATCACTCTCCATGATGATCTTCTTCGCAAAATCAAGCGTCGGATCGACACTTTCCCGCACACGGTAAGTCAATGTCACATCACAGTAATCGCTCGCACTCCAGTAGAGGACGTCCTTGATCTCCTTCGCCGCCGGAAGCGCCTCGCCCTCAAACAGGTTGTAGATCTCGATCAGCGCCTCGTTTCCGATCACGAGATCGAGAACACGCCCCTCAAATGCATAGACGATGTCCGCACGGATCTCCGCATAGAGATAAGAAAGAAGCTTTCCATACTCCTCTCCGAGCGTCTGCACAGCATAAGCCGGATTCGCATAACTTGTCTCATAAGCTCCCGGGAGAACGTCCGCATAGAGCTTCTGATTTAAGGCTCTCCCCTCTTCCAGAGTCATCTTGTCAAGACTTCCGTCTTTCTTTGCCTTCAGGACTTCGCCGCACTGAATGATGAGCTCCGTCACCTTTTTAAAATAATCCCGGTAAACTTCCGGTACTGTCTCTTCCGTCAGAAAATCCCGGATCCGCGCCATGGAAAGGTCATAGCGCTCTCTGATCAGATCTTGTTCCATGTCTCATGCCTCCATTTCATTACAGAGCAAATACGATCATCAGTGCCCACACGAGCAGCAGGATCCCCGCCGCCGCGAGACAGATCTTCGCCAGAATGTAATTTTTCTCCTTCTCCATCATCGCGAAGATCCCGTAGACCACCGATGATACCGCAGTGATAATACTGCAAAAACCCAGAGCTGCTGCCGCAAGCGGCGCATTCCCCTGGGTGTGATAGGAAAAACCGATGGCCGCGGCGTAAAAAAGAAGCGCCGCCGCCACAAGTCCCGCCGCCACAAAACTGTTTTTTGCCAGCGGCTTTTTTATATACGATACTTTATTTCCGATTCGTTCCACTGTATCTCTCCCACACGCCTTTCGCAAGGGCAAAAATAATATACCCGACAAAACCGCCGATGGTATTTAAGAGCAGATCATCCACATCGAAACTTCCAACCTTGCCGACGAGCTGCATCGTTTCCACGGTGAGACTCATGGCAAAGCTTAAGATCACGGTGATATACCAGTGTCTCGTCCGCTCCCAGATGACCGGCAAAAAAAAGCCAAACGGCATAAACGCCAGCACGTTGCCGAAAATATTTAAAAATACCGCGCGCCAGCCAAGAATGTCCCTGTATAAAATAAAACGCCGAATCTCTTTAAAAAGGGTCAGGTTGTAGGAATATTCGGCCCTCGCATCGGGGCTGCGCCCCATCTCTTCGGCGAAAAACAGGAAATATGTCAGCAGAACCAGATACAGGACGAAAAAGACCGCCCCAAGAATCCGATGTCTGTGTTTTTTCATCTTCAAACTTCTCCATTTTTATTGTCTCCCGTTCCCGGGCGGGTGCTTTCCCGCATTCTTTTCGCATTTCTTGCAGAACCGGACCTTACGGGAGAAAAGCAGGAAAGGAGATGCCGCCATTTCAGCCGCATCTCCCGCTGCATCATCTTTCCCTGAAATCAATTTTTTAGAAAGTAATATCTGATTTTCTCTTAAGAAGCAGTGCGCCGTTCACGATCGCGATGATCCCGGCAGCAAGTCCGACAGATGCAACGATGATTCCGACCGCGATGCTCGCTGCGCCTGTGTTTCTCATGGTCTTATAAATCTTTTCCATAGAACCGCTCCTTTATTATTTTACACCATACTGCTCATAGTATGCGTCGATCGCTGCTTTTAATGTATCGTCGATGATCACTTTTCCCTTGTACTCCTTATTGTAAAGGTGCTCAACGACTTCCTTCATGGTTACGATCGCTGTTGTGCGGAAACCGTATTTCTCCTGGATCTCTGTGAGTGCGGATTTCTCGCCTTTCCCTCTCTCGCAGCGGTCAACAGAGACAACAAGACCGAGAACATCGACATCGCCCTGTGCCTTGATGATCGGAAGAGTCTCCTCGATGGAAGTACCTGCTGTTGTTACATCCTCGATGATCACAACCTTGTCACCGTCAGCGATCGGGCTGCCGAGAAGGATTCCCTTGTCGCCGTGATCTTTTACTTCTTTTCTGTTGGAGCAGTATTTGATGTCTGCGCCGAAGTGCTCGTTGATCGCCATGCTGGTCGCAACAGTCAGCGGGATTCCCTTGTAAGCCGGTCCGAAGAGAACATCGAAGTCTGTTCCGAATGTGTCATTGATCGCTTTCGCATAGTACTCGCCGAGCTTGCGAAGCTGAGCGCCTGTGCGATAGAATCCTGTGTTTACGAAGAACGGGGTCTTTCTTCCGCTCTTTGTCACGAAGTCTCCAAATTTTAATACGCCGCAATCAACCATGAATTCGATAAATTCCTGCTTGTACTTTTCCATTTTTCATCCATTCCTTTCAAGATAATATACTGTTTCGCAGATTTCCGATATCGTTATCTGCCGGCTTTTTGTCAGATGGCGTCCCTGCCGTGCAGGAATGCGATCCTTATGTTCAGTGTACGGCGCCGATCAGCTCGTGGATGTCCTCCACGCCGTACTTCTTCATATATGCCTCAATTCCCTCGATCACCTGGATCGTTGTATCCGGGTTGATGAAGTTCGCGGTTCCGACGGACACGGCTGTCGCGCCCGCGAGGATGAACTCCAGCGCGTCCTCAGCTGTCATGATGCCGCCCATTCCGATTACCGGGATCTTTACTGCGTTCGCAACCTGATATACCATGCGGACAGCGACCGGTTTGATCGCCGGACCGGACATACCGCCGGTCTTGTTTGCCAGCGCGAAGGTCCGCTTATTGATGTCGATCTTCATACCCGTGATCGTATTGATCAGGGATACCACGTCCGCTCCGCCTGCCTCAACGGCTCTCGCCATCTCCGCGATGTCGGTCACGTTCGGGGAAAGTTTCATGATCACCGGCTGCTTTGCAACCTTTTTGACTGCCTTTGTGATCTGCTCCGCGCATTTCGGATCCTGACCGAACGCGATCCCGCCTTCCTTTACATTCGGGCAGGAGATGTTGATCTCGAGCATGTCCACGTCGGCGTCCGCAAGGCGCTCCACAACGTCCACATAGTCGCTCTCGGACTTTCCGCAGACATTGACGATGATCTTTGTATCATGCTGTCTTAAGAACGGAACGTCGCGCTTCATGAAAACATCAACGCCCGGTCCCTGAAGACCGATCGCATTTAACATTCCGCCGTAAACTTCCGTCACACGCGGAGTCGGATTTCCCGGCCACGGAACATTTGCGATTCCCTTTGTCACAACAGCTCCGAGACGGTCAAGGTCGATCATCTCGCCGTATTCCATACCGGAACCAAAGGTACCGGAACAGGTCATCACCGGGTTCTTTAACTCCACACCGGCCAGTGTTACTTTTGTATTCATGCCTGTTCCTCCTTTTTGATCATGATGCCGGAGGCGATGCGCTCGCGCTGCTCGTCCGGAGTCAGGAGCTCTACCTCTTCGGCGCGGAAGACCGGACCGTCCTTGCAGATCCTCTTGTTTCTCACGTTGCTGTGCTCATCGATGTCTTTGCTGTGGCATACGCAGCCAAGACAGGCACCGATCCCGCACGCCATCTTCTCTTCCAGGGAAATGTAACACTCGATCCCGTTCTCCATCGCATAGGCTTTCAGTGCCTTTAACATCGGAGTCGGTCCGCATGCGTAGATGATATCCGCGGTGAGCTTCTCCGCGCGGATCGCATCGATGACATTTCCTTTTGTTCCGACGCTTCCGTCCTCCGTTGCGATCACAACATCAGCATATTTGCGAAGCTCGTCCGCAAGGAAGGTCTCCTGATCTCTGTAACCGATGACTGCTGTCTTTTCGCAGTCCAGGTTCTTCGCGAGTTCCAGCATCGGCGGGATTCCGATCCCTCCGCCGATCAGGAATGCCTTTTTCTTCTTTAAAGGGAATCCATTTCCCAACGGCCCCATAATATCCAGGGTATCGCCTGCCTTGCATTCGGAAAACTCCTTTGTGCCGGCTCCCGCGATGCGGTAAACGATCCGAAGTCTTCCATTCTCCTTGTCCGCCTCACAGATACTGATCGGACGCGGAAGAAGTTTTGACGGGTCATTTGTGTAAACAGCGATAAACTGTCCCGGAACAGCCACTTCTGCCATCTCCGGTGCGTCAAGCCACATGCTGTAGATCCCCTCCGCCAGCTTCTCCTGGCTGTGGATCACAGCGTTTACTTTTTTCTGTGCCATGGTTCCCTCCTTATTACAACACATCAGCCACGGACGAATGACCATGGCTGATGATTATTTTTTCAATGTGGATCATTCCGCAGTTGTACAGCTTTTCTGGTTACAATACTTTTCTGAACAATTGCGTTTTTTCATTTATAATACAGAATTGATATCTGCGATCATGTCGATAACGGCCTGTCTGGATGCCTCTGCAAAGTGCTCCGGACCGAATTTCGCATATTTCTCCTGCTTATAAGCTGCGATGATACCACGGGAGGAGTTTACGACAGCTCCGAGTCCATCTTCGTTAAAGCAGTGCATTAAGTCTTTCGCAGTACCGCCCTGTGCACCATAACCCGGTACCAGGAAATAAGTCTTCGGCATGAGCTTTCTTAAGATCTTGCTCATCTCCGGATAAGTAGCGCCGACAACCGCACCGACGTTGCTGTAATCGCCGTCCATGCTCGCTTCGCCCCACTCAACGACCTTCTCAGCGACTAACTCATAGAGAGGTCTTCCGTCTACAAGACGGTCCTGGAACTCACCGCTGGACGGGTTGGAGGTTTTAACGAGAACAAAAAGTCCTCTGTCTTCATCGTTGCAGACATTGACGAACGGTTTGATGCCGTCTGTTCCGAGGTACGGATTTACGGTAATGAAGTCTGTATTGAAGCCACGGCATACGTTGCTTCCGACTTTTACGCTTCCGATATGTCCAACTGCATACGCGGAGGAAGTGGATCCGATATCGCCTCTCTTGACATCGCCGATCACAAGGAGTCCCTTGTTCTGGCAATACTCGATCGTGCGGGCATATATTTTAAGACCCTCAATGCCAAACTGCTCATACATTGCAATCTGCGGTTTCACTGAGGGAATCAAATCATAAGTGTTATCGATAATTTCTTTATTAAACTGCCATACAGCCTCGGCAGCGCCTTCCATGGTCTCGCCGAAATCCTTGAATGCTCTCTGTACAATATGGTTCGGGATATAACCTAACATAGGGTCAAGACCGACACAGATCGGTGCCTTTGTCTTCTGAATCTTCTGTATGAGCTGACTGATCATAGTTTCCTCCTCCGATGTAGTTACGTTTCTAAAACACCTTATTCTTACCAATTTTAGCATAAGAGTTTTTCTGTTTCAAGTAAAAATATAGGTTCTGAAAAAATTTCCGCATTTTGCAAAGATTTTTCAAATATTGTGACAGAAGTCTTTTTCTGCATCGTTATGATGTTCAATTCATCTGCTAAACAAAATGGAATGTGCCTCGGCACATTCTCGCGCCGAGCGCGGTCGCCTGCGACAACCTTCATCTTCGCGCGAGTGCGCATCTTAGGCACCTGGTACCCACGCCAGCTGCCGTTCTCTGTTTTTATACTTTTATCAACTGTGGAACATGATCGTACAGACGTATTCCCCGTTCTTGTAATCTTTCTTCGCGAACTGGTCTTCCACCTGGGTCTCCATGTTCATCCAGAGCTCCTCGGCGGCCAGCATGATGTGGGAGAGCATGATGCCGATGTTGAATTCCTTAAAGGCGCGCTTTTCTTTTCCGGAAAACGGGAGTGTTTTTTTCGCAAAGATATAGATCCGGTCCGAATAGACGACAAAGCGCCATGGCTGGGAATTGAATGAGGACGGAGCGAGTCTCGCGGCACGCAGGATCGCCTTCACCTGCTCCCCCGGTTCGTCCTTGAACGCGCAGAGCGCCGCAAGGGAAGCGCGGTGAGCCAGGGAAGAATCGCGGGACGGGCGTCCCGCAGCCCGTCCGAACGCGATCACGAGGAAACGTTTCAGACCGTCTTTTTTCTCCTCTCCGGCCTTCGTCGCCCCGAGATAACAGGTTCCGAGTTCCTTTGATGTGAGGTAAAGGACTGCCTGCTCAGCCGCATATCCGGCATTCCGCACGGACAGCTGGTCATTCCCGCAATAGACGGCAAGATAGTACGGCGCCTCGACCTTCCAGAGACCATGGATCTTCTGCTTTCCGTCTGAATTGTCTATGATCTCAAATTTTACCGTTTTCTCCTCATCGAGGAGCGCGATATTTTTCAGATACCGCTCCAGCGCCTCCAGCCGTCCCGGTGCAAGTTTCTCCATCTCATACTCGCGGACCGAACATCTGTTAAAAATCGCCTCATAAATACTCATAACCGCTCGCCTCTTCCCCTCATGCCGGATGATCGATCGCCAGATCCGGCAAAACTGTCAATTCCTTTTTTCCATCCACTCCGGTCCGCTCCTCACCAATTCAGTCCGGAAGACGGTCTGACAAGATCCGCCCCGCAGCTGATCACACGGAATTTTCAGTTCAGAAAATTTCCGTTCATGAAAAGGAACCTTCCAACTCTTTGATGAGTCCTTCAAACACCTTCATCGCCTCATTGACGACATCCGGCTTTTCCATGTCAAGCCCGACTAACTTTAAAAGCTCCACCGGCGTCTTTGAGCATCCGCCCTTTAAGAACCGGAAATAACCTTCTTTTGTCTTTTCGTCCCCAGAAAGGATCCGCCTTGCGATCGCCATCGCCGCGGAAAATCCTGTCGCGTACTGGTAGACATAAAACTGCATGTAGAAGTGTGGGATCCGCTCCCACTCATGATCAATGTCCTCATCGATCACAGTCTCTTCTCCATAATACTCCGAATTCAGCTCATGGTAAAGACTGCAGAGCAAATCTTTTGTGAGAGGAGTCCCGCTCCAGGAAAGCCGGTAAGTCTCTGCCTCAAATTCCGCGAACATCGCCTGGCGGAACAGCGTTGTGCGGAAACGCTCAGCGAGCTGGTTGATGAGGTAAAACTTCTCCTTCCTGTCCTTCGTCTCATTGATCATATAGTTTAAGATCAGGATCTCATTGCAGGTCGATGCAACCTCCGCCACAAAGATCTTATATCCGGCATACGTGTAGGTCTGGTTGGCATTGGAGTACCAGGAGTGGATCGAATGTCCCATCTCATGTGCCAGGGTGAGGACGGAATCCAGCGTTCCGTCAAAGCTCATCAGCACGTACGGATGCACGCCGTAAACGCAGTTCGAGTAGGCTCCGCTCCGCTTTCCCTCATTTTCATAGACATCGATCCAGCGGTTCCCGAAACCATTCTTTAAAAGGTTTAAATATTCCTCTCCGAGAGGTTTTAATGCCTTCAGGATCAGTTCCTGTGCCTCTTTGTAGGAGTACGTTTTCTCATACTCATCCGTGAGCGGCACGTAGAGATCATACATGTGCAGCTCCGGAAGGTCCAGGCATTTTTTCCGGAATCCCATATACCGGTGCAGCAGCGGGAGCGCATCATGGACTGATTCCAGGAGGTTATCGTAAACACGCTCCGGGATCTCGTTTTCCGCAAGGTACATGGCTCTTGCCGACGGATACTGACGCATTCTCGCATAGAAATTTCCCTGCTTGACATTTCCCTCGTAGGTTGCCGCGATCGTGTTCGCAAACTGGCGGTATCCTTTGTAGAGGGAATGGAAAGCCGCCTCTCTGACACTCCGCTTTTTGCTCTCGATAAGTTTCCCGTATCTCGCGTGGGTCACCTCAACGAGTTCCCCGTTCTCGTCCTCAACCGGGTCAAATTTCAAATCTGCATTATTAAATAAGGAGAATACCGATGACGGAGTGTGCGCGATCTCGGAAGCAGACGCTAAGATTGCTTCCTCCTTCTCTGAAAGCATATGCGGTTTTTTCGCGAGCAGACGTTCGATCTGGAGTTTATACGCCTTTAACTCATCCGTTTCCAGGAATCCGTTCATCGTCTCATCCGGGATCTCCAGGATCTCCGGCTGGGCGAAGGACGAAGCAGCCATTGCTTTTACCGCAAGAGACTGGACTCTGGACACCAGTGCCTGATTCTCGCTGACAGAGGTATCCTGATCGCGTTTCTGCATCGCATACGCATAGAGGAGAGAGATCGTCTCATCCATCGATTCATCAAATTCCAGGTAACTTTTAAGCAGATCTGCCGAACTTCCGAGTTTTCCCCGGTATGTCTCATACCCCGGGATCCGCTCTTCCACTCCGTCCGCAAGTCCTTCAAACTTCTCCGGCGATGCGATCATGTCCTCCAGTTTCCAGGTATCCTGTTCTCTGATCTCTGAACGTTTCTTTACTCTCTCAGCCATGGTTTTCTCTCCTTTTGCACTTTTTATTTTAGAGCAATCCTGACATGATCGGCACTGCAACGACCGTCATAAGACCTGCTACTGCGATCGACAGGCTGCTCATCGCACCTTCTACCTCACCGAGCTCCAGCGCCTTTGCGGTTCCGATCGCATGCGCGGAAGTTCCGAGTGCCAGTCCTTTCGCGATCGGTTCCTTGATGCCGACAAGCTTAAACCAGCCATCTGCAACGATATTACCGAGGATTCCCGTCAGGATGATGCTGACGATCGTCATCGTCACGATCCCGCCGGCTTCCTCCGATACTCCCATTCCGATCGCTGTCGTGATGGACTTCGGAAGCAGGGAAACATAGTGGACATGTTCCAGACGGAAGATCATGGACATCACATAGACGCTGACGACACTTCCGATGACTCCGGCTGTGATCGCTGCTGCGACTGCTGTCAGGTTCTTCTTTAATAATTCTAACTGCTTATACAGTGGAATTGCAAGACAAACCGTTGACGGTGTCAAAAAATAACTGATATAGGATGCACCTGTGTTGTAATCGGTATAGCTGATCCCGGTCGCTTTTAAGAATGCGATCACAAGGATGATCGCGACGAGCAGCGGGTTTAACACTGGCCATCCGAATTTTTTCTTTAACTTCATACCGATCAGGTATGCGAACAGACTGATAAATACTCCAAAGTACAATGACATTTCTATTTCTCCCTCTTTTTCTGTCTCTTGATGATCCACTCTGCCGTCTTGCCGGTGATGGTCATGACGATGAAAGTGGTCACAAAGGTGATGATGAGCATCGGGATCATAATGGCTTTTAACTCTTCGATCTTATCGATGATCCCGACAGCGGCCGGAATAAACATGACCGGCATCAGATCCAGAAGCAGGTTTCCCGTCACTTCCACATCGGAAAGGGAGATCACTTTCGTGCATAAACCGCCGAGAAGAATGAACAGTCCATACACTCCGGCGGGAACCGGCAGCGGAATGAACATATTCAAGAGTTCCCCCACCATCGTGATCCCGAAAATGATCACAATTTCTTTCACGTACTTCATTTTTGTTTTCCTCCTGTTGTCAGATTCTGTCTCTGTTTTCTGCGATCTTCGCAGGCTTGCGGAGAGACAGTATAAAATGGTCCAACCATTTTTGAGACTAGGAACCATTTTATCACCCCGTTTGCATGGCGGCAATAGAAAAAAACACGGAAAATTCCTTGAATTGAAGTATTTTTCTGTATATACTTATCTTCATCTGAACACGATGGCGGCAGTGATTCTATGGTGCGGAATTTGTCTCTCTTCCGCATTTCACTTCTGCATTTTTATCCCCGGCAGATAAAACTCCCGCCGGATCCACATACTTTGTTCCTGAAAGGGAATGTTTTTCACCGATTTTTCCACTTAGTTACAGGAGGTTTATGATGAAATCATACTGCGTCTCTTCTTTAGATTCTTTCCGGAAAGACCAGATCCAAACCATGGTAAATACATGCACAGCTCACGATCACACCTCGCTCTCTTTCCCTTTTGAGGATGCATCCCTGTTTCTTTTTTCTGAATACGACGGGCGCATCGTCTCCGCCATCGCTTTTGTTCCGGTGGACGACCTTCTGTTTGAGTGCTCCGCCTTTACAGATCCGGAATTCCGCGGTCAGGGACTCTTCTCTGCGCTTCTGGATCAGGGGATCCAGGAACTTCCAGAGGATTCCGAACTGCTCTTCTATGTGGATCAGAAAGACCGGAACACTGCCGCTGTCCTTGAGGCGATCGGAGCGGAACAGGACTCTGAGGAACATATGATGGAGCTGCTGCCGGAGGATTTTTCTACTGCTGTCCGGCGAACTGACCATGCGGAATCTGCGGCTGCACCATCCGGCTTTCTCACCGATGTTCAGCTCGAAACTCTGGATATCGACGGGACCCTGACACTCTGTTTTCGATCCGGACATGCCATCGTAAATTTTTCTGTCTTCCCGTCCCACTACTATCTCTACGGTTTTGAAGTGGAAAGATCGCAGCGTGGAAAAGGATACGGAACCTCATTTTTACAGACTGTCCTTGTAGGACTGTTTTCAGACACCGAAAATCTCCTGACGGATCTTTACACCGGTCGGACTGTTTCCGACACCCCGGTCGCGGTTTCATCCCGCACCGGTGCTTCTGGTGATCATAAACGTCCGGTCCTCCTTCAGGTTGCCGGAAATAACACTCCGGCTCTTGCCCTGTACAAAAAAACAGGGTTCCGGATCACCGAAACCCTGTGCTGCTATCTCTATTAAGGACGCATTCGACAAACAGCTTTTTCCTCAGCTTTCTTTTGTCGTCTGCCCGCTCTTCTCTTTTTTGCATCTGCTGCCGGCTGTTCTTTTCGGCCTACGGCAGATCTTTATCAAACTTGAGGGGATTTTCCCTGCTCTCACGATCTTCGATCTTCCGGCGGAGCGCCAGCATTTTAAGGTCTGTCTGTGCGATCACCTCTGCACACTCTTTCAGTTCATCGCTGATCTCACTCGCATCTTCCACATCCTTCTTATACTTCATCTGATGATCCAGACTCGCCCAGAAGTCCATCGCGATCGTCCGGATCTGGACCTCCACGCGCATGTTTTCCCTCCGGTCGGAGAAGAATACCGGAACTTCGATGATCATATGGTAGCTGCGGTATCCGTTGACCTTCGGGCAGCGGATATAGTCTTTTACCATGAGAACGTTGATATCATCCTGTCGCGCCAGCATCTCGGCGACGGTATAGATATCATCCACAAACGAACAGATCACGCGGATCCCCGCCACATCGTAGAGATTTTCCCGCACCGACTCTACGGAGATCGGGAATCCTCTTCTGTGGAGTTTTTCGATGATGCTCTCCGGCTTTTTCACTCGGGATTTGATCATCTGGATCGGGTTTCTCTGATTCCGAACTGCGAGATCGTCGTTCAATACTTCCAATTTCGTCTTCACTTCCCGGATCGCGCATGCGTAGCGCATATTTAACTCCCGGAACTGACGTGCCTCATTTAAAAAGCTCTCCGGGATATCGATCGCTCCCGGCGCGTTGACAGCCGACTGGTACAGTTCACCATTTGGGTTCATACTGATGTTCATTGGTAATTTCCTGCACTTTCCTTCATTATTATGCTCACCACCCATTTCTGCACAGGTGGTTTCTTTTCATGATCATTCCTATTATACCGGAAAATATGCCATATTACAACGAAAGATTTCCGAACTTTTTATGAAGTTTCCACAACCCTGTTCACCCCATATTCTTTACAACGCCCGCGTTTCATGCTATGATACCACAAAGGGAACAAGCCCTGCCCTTGTGCCGCAACCACTTGAATTCAGGAGGAAATCATTATGAAAACACTTGGATATTACAATGGGAAATTCGGTCCTCTCGAGGAGATGACCGTGCCGATGAATGACCGTGCCTGCTACTTCGGGGACGGTGTATATGAAGCAACACTTGCAAGAAACGGAAAGATCTTCGCCTTAAAAGAACATCTCGACCGCTTTTTCAACAGTGCGGGCCTTCTCAGGATCGAGATTCCTTATACACGGGAAGAACTGACCGCGATCCTCTATGACATGCTCGCGAAGATGGACGACAGCGATATCTTCATCTACTGGCAGATGACCCGCGGAACCGGCATCCGCCAGCACCAGTTCCCGGAAAAAGGCACAAAGCCGAATCTCTGGATCTTTATGAAACCGGGAAAACCGGCAGATTCCAGCAAACGCCTGAAGCTCACCGATGTTGAGGATACCCGGTTCCTTCACTGCAACATCAAGACCTTAAACCTCCTTGTGAACGTTATGGCTGCTGAGAAAGCCGAGTCCATGGGATGCGGGGAATGCGTCTTCCACCGCGGCGATGTTGTCACCGAGTGCGCCCACAGCAATGTCTCCATCATCAAAGACGGGATCTTCAAGACTCACCCGACCGACCACTACATCCTCCCGGGCATCACAAGAATGCATATCATCCAGATCTGCAAAGACAACGGGATCCCGGTCGATGAGACACCGTTCACAATGGCGGAACTCATGGATGCCGATGAGATCATCGTCTCCAGCTCCACAAAATTCTGTTCTCCGGCTTGCGAGATGAACGGAACTCCGATCGGCGGAAAAGCTCCGGAACTCGTAAAGCTGATTCAGGAAAAATACATGGAGAAATTTGAGAACGAGACGGCAAACTAGGTCAGAGTTCCTGATTTCCCACTGCACGATCGCAAAAACGAATCCTGATACCAAAAAGGTCAGAATGGACGCCTTTCCATTCTGACCTTTCTTTATATTCATTTACACGATCTGCCACCGATAGTTCCGTTCGGATTCATGGCAGTTCAGACCTTCTTTACTCGACCCCGTTCTTCTCGCAGAACTCCGCCAGGCAGCACCTGTCACAGTACGGCTTTGTTCGCGCAGTGCAGACAGCCCGTCCATGTTCCACGAGGCGGTGGCAGAAATCATTTCCTTCCTCCGGCGGAATGATCTTCCAGAGCGCCATCTCAACTTTTTTCGGGTCCTTGATCCCGTCCACGAGACCAATCCTGTTTGTCAGGCGGATGCAGTGGGTATCGGTGACGATCGCCGGTTTTCCGAAGACATCACCCATGATGAGGTTCGCGCTCTTTCTTCCGACGCCCGGGAGTTTTAAGAGTGCGTCAAAGTCATCCGGCACATTTCCACGATACTGTTCCCAGAGGATCTTCATGCAGGCGCTGATATCGCGCGCCTTGCTCTTCCCGAGTCCGCAGGGACGGACGATCTCCTCGATCTCGTTCACATCCGCTTCCGCCAGCGATTTCACATCCGGGAATTTTTTATAGAGATCCTGAACGACCACATTGACTCTCGCATCCGTGCACTGGGCCGCCAGGCGCACGCTGACCAAAAGTTTCCAAGCTTCGTTGTAATCCAGCGTACAGTCCGCATCCGGATACTCTTTTTTTAATGCCGCGATCACCTTCGCAGCAAGTTCTTTTTTCTCTTCCAGTGTTTTTTCCATATGTATTTTCTCCTGTCCTCCGGTTCTGCTGTACGAGCCGCTTTCCGGTATTCGGCTGCGGCTTCACGCCTTTTTGGCCGGTCACTTTCTCCCGTTTAACTGATCCAGCACATCCTGGACCGTCATATACTCCACATGTTCCGGCATCTCGATCGCAGCGCCGAAACGGTCGTCTACTTCCGATATAAAATATACAATCAGAAAGGAATCGAGACCAAGATCTCCGATCAGAAACGCATCCTTTTTGATCGGCGTATCGACATACGCTTCCAGGATCTCTCCGAGAATTTCCAGTTTCTGCTCTTCCTTCCGTTCGATTTTCATCTTTGCATCCTCATGAAGGTTCATTGATCCACCTCGTTATTTTTTACATGAGCCGCCGATCGTTTCCCGCACCAGGCAGGATCTGACCGCCGCCCCGATCACATTTCGTTCCTTTTAGTATAACGCTGAAATCCCGGGTTTACAATCTCTTTTCTCTTCTCCTGTATGAACAGGATTTCATTGGTTTGATCCATCGTTTTTCCGCTATATAGAATGTGTTTCGCAATAAGAAATCCCATTCTTATTCCTACCCGGGGAGGTTCTTTTTTCTGTTGAAATTCCTTCCCAAAACCTGAATATTTTGGAAAAAGGTATGGACGAAACTTCATTTTTGTGAGAAAATGGAACGGGTATGATGTGATTTTTTTAACGAGCATTAAAAACCATATATTGAAAGGAGTCTCAACATGATTTATTCACATGAAGTAGAACAGATGTGCACGGTTGCGCAGGGCGTAAACCATGGCGCAGCTCCGATCCCGGAGGAAGCGAAATGGGTACAGTCCAAGGAAATCAAAGATATTTCCGGTCTGACACACGGTATTGGCTGGTGCGCTCCGCAGCAGGGTGCCTGTAAGCTGACCCTGAATGTAAAGGAAGGTATCATTCAGGAGGCTCTTGTGGAAACCATCGGATGTTCCGGTATGACTCACTCCGCAGCTATGGCAGCAGAGATCCTTCCGGGCAGAACAATTCTTGAAGCATTAAACACAGACCTTGTCTGTGATGCGATCAATACAGCAATGAGAGAGCTCTTCCTCCAGATCGTTTACGGAAGAACCCAGAGTGCATTCTCCGAGGAAGGTCTTCCGATCGGCGCTGGTCTTGAGGATCTCGGTAAAGGTCTTCGTTCCCAGGTTGGTACGATGTACGGTACTTTAAAGAAAGGTCCGCGTTACCTCGAGATGGCAGAAGGTTATGTTACCGGTATCGCTCTTGACGCTGATGACCAGATCATCGGCTACCAGTTTGTAAACCTCGGCAAGATGACCGACTTCATCAAAAAAGGCGACGATCCGACAACTGCTTACGAAAAAGCAAAAGGTCAGTACGGCCGCGTAGCAGATGCAGTGAAGATCATTGACCCGCGTCAGGAATGATTGGAAGGAGAAGAAAACAATGGCATTATTTGAATCCTATGAGAGAAGAATTGACAAGATCAATTCCGTTTTAAACAGCTATGGCATCGCATCCATTGAAGAAGCTGAGAAGATCACAAAGGATGCAGGCCTTAACGTATATGACCAGGTAAAGAAGATCCAGCCGATCTGTTTCGAGAACGCATGCTGGGCTTACACAGTAGGCGCTGCGATCGCGATCAAGAAGAACTGCCGCCGTGCCGCAGACGCTGCTGCTGCGATCGGTGAAGGTCTTCAGGCTTTCTGTATCCCGGGTTCCGTTGCTGACCAGAGAAAAGTTGGTCTCGGACACGGCAACCTCGGAAAAATGCTCCTGGAAGAGGACACAGACTGCTTCTGCTTCCTCGCAGGTCACGAGTCCTTCGCAGCCGCTGAGGGCGCGATCGGTATCGCTGAGAAAGCAAACAAAGTTCGTAAAAAACCGCTCCGTGTTATCTTAAACGGTCTCGGAAAAGACGCTGCACAGATCATCTCCCGTATCAACGGCTTTACTTATGTTGAGACAAAGATGAACTACTACACAGGCGAAGTTGAGGAAGTTTTCCGCAAATGCTACTCCACAGATCCGGAGAGCCCGCGTGCAAAAGTAAACTGCTACGGCGCTAACGACGTAACAGAGGGCGTTGCGATCATGTGGAAAGAGGGCGTAGACGTTTCCATCACCGGTAACTCCACCAACCCGACCCGTTTCCAGCATCCGGTTGCAGGTACATACAAGAAGGAATGCGTAGAGAAAGGCAAGAAGTACTTCTCCGTAGCATCCGGCGGCGGCACAGGCCGTACTCTTCACCCGGATAACATGGCAGCAGGTCCGGCTTCCTACGGTATGACAGATACCATGGGACGTATGCACTCCGACGCACAGTTCGCAGGTTCCTCCTCCGTTCCGGCTCACGTTGAGATGATGGGTCTGATCGGTATGGGCAACAACCCGATGGTCGGCGCTACCGTTGCTGTTGCTGTTTCTGTACAGCAGGCTGCTGATGAAGGTAAATTCTAAAAAAATCAGGCGCTTCCTTGCGAAGCATCATACGAAAAACCCGGGGATCATAATTCCCCGGGCTTTTCTATTTATGCGAACAACGAACCAAAGTCCGCGCTTGCACGAGACCTTGGCGACTGTCGCGATAACAAGGGAAAAACCGCGAATCGTGTTTTCACTTGTTGACATCATCAAAAACTTCACGCTCAACCGTATCTTGCAGAATCTCCGGTTCAGAAATTTCCGTCTTTTTGAAACAGCAATTGCGCCTCGTCCAGGATTCCTTTACTGCTGCATCTGCACTTCTTCTCTCTGCTTTTCCTTCAGTTCCCTCAAAATTCCAAGAACGATCACCACGCCCAGGACAAATGTCAGCGCATCTGCGACCGGCTGGCATAACTGCAGTCCGCGGATCCCGAATGCGGACGGAAGGATGAAGAGCGCCGGGATCAGGAAAAGTCCCTGGCGGCCGGACGCGACAAGTGATGCGCGGAACCCGTATCCGATCGTCTGGGTCATCATGTTGGACATGACGATCCAGGCGGACAGCGGCAGGGTGACGCACTGGAACCGCATCGCCCAGGTCCCGATCTCGATCACATCGAGGTCCTCTTTCCGGAATGCACGCATGATCTGCGGCGCACCGACAAAACTTCCGACTGCAAGAACTGCCAGAAAGACAACCGAGACCTTCACACAGAACCAGAAGGACTCCAGGACTCTGTCATACCGCTTCGCACCGAAATTGAAGCCGCAGACCGGCTGGAATCCCTGTCCGAATCCGATCATGGCGGAGCCGATGAACATCATATACCTGCTCACGATGGAGAGAGCCGCGATCGCCGCATCCCCAAATGGGTTTGCCGCAAGGTTCAGCGCAGCAGTCGCAATGCTCGCGATCCCCTGACGGCAGAGGGACGGGATCCCGCCGTGAAGGATCTCACCGTAGAGGGCTAAAGAAAGCGTGATTTTTCCCGGTTTCAGGTGCACACAGTCCTTTCTCAAAAGACTCTGGAAAAACAGGATCCCGAAACTGATGCACTGGCTGAGTGCAGTCGCAAGTGCGGCGCCGGAGATCCCGAGATCCAGTCCAAAGATAAAGATCGGGTCCAGGATCATATTTAAGATGCCTCCGGTCGTGATCCCGATCATCGCGTAGACAGCCAGTCCCTGGAAACGGAGCAGGTTATTCATTGCCAGCGACCCTGTCATGACCGGGGCCGCGATCAGGATATACTTTGCATAATCCTTTGCGTAAGGAGCGATCGTGTCCGTAGCTCCTAAAAGTCTCACGAGCACATCAAGATTCGGCAGACACACGACCGCGAACAGGAGCCCGATCAGGATCGCGGAATAAAAGCCGGTGGAAGCGATCCGCTCTGCTTTCTCCTCATCCCTGCTTCCGAGGACCCGCGATAGATAGTTTCCGCTTCCCATTCCGAGCGTAAATCCAAGTGCCTGGATCATGGACATCAACGAATAACTCACGCCGACGGCCGCCGATGCACTCGTGCCGATCCGGCTCACGAAAAATGTATCCGCCATGTTGTAGATGGAAGTCACCAGCATACTGATGATCGTCGGGATCGCCAGGCTCGGGATCAGCCGGGAGATCGGGGTTTCCGTCATTTTTATGTAGCGTTGTTCCTGGGTCATGGGGCTCTTCATGTTCTTTTTCCTCCATTTCGTATATTAACTCTGCAAAAGGTGCGGCTGTCCCATCCTGCCGCCCCCGGGCCAGATAGTATAAAGAGCCGCCTGCGGAAGAATCCCCTTCCAACGGCAGCTCTTTCTGTCATGATGACTCAAGCAGGTGCCTTTCGGAACGCATCTGCACTCCGTCAGGCACAACTCTTTTTATTCAGCTTTCTTACCGCTCAGATACTCGTGGATTCCGCGCGCTCCTGCTTTTCCTGCCTCCATGGCAAGAATAACGGTAGCAGCACCTGTCACAGCATCTCCACCTGCAAATACGCCCTCACGGGAAGTCTTTCCGTTCGACTCATCCGCAACGATGCATTTATGTTTGTTGATCTCAAGTCCGCCTGTTGTGGAGGAGATCAGCGGGTTCGGGGAAGTACCGAGCGCCATGATGACCGTATCAACATCGATCGTATAATCGGAACCTTCGATCTCGACCGGACGGCGTCTTCCGGATGCATCCGGCTCGCCAAGTTCCATCTTTCTTACGACCATGCCTTTTACCCAGCCCTTTTCATCGGTCAGGATCTCAGTCGGGTTCGTTAAGAGATTGAAGATGATCCCCTCTTCTTTTGCATGGTGAACTTCCTCTGCTCTTGCCGGAAGCTCTGCCTCACTTCTTCTGTATACGATATGAACCTCTGCACCGAGACGGAGAGCCGTTCTCGCTGCGTCCATCGCTACGTTTCCACCGCCGACAACAGCAACTTTCTTACCAGCAGCGATCGGTGTGTCATAATCGTCGCGGAACGCCTTCATAAGGTTGCTTCTTGTCAGGTACTCGTTTGCGGAGAATACGCCGTTTGCGTTCTCGCCCGGGATTCCCATAAATCTCGGAAGACCGGCACCGGAACCGATGAAGACTGCCTTGTAGCCCTCTTCGTCCATCAACTCGTCAACGGTTACAGACTTGCCGATAATTACGTTTGTCTCGATGTCAACGCCGAGTTTCTTCACGTTCTCGATCTCCGGCTGTACAACGCCCTGTTTCGGAAGACGGAACTCCGGAATTCCGTATGTTAAAACTCCGCCCGGCTCGTGAAGTGCCTCGAAGATCGTTACTTCATAGCCAAGTTTCGCGAGATCGCCTGCACAGGTAAGTCCGGACGGGCCGGAACCGATGACAGCGACCTTGATGCCGTTTGTCTTCTCCGGCTTTTCCGGAACGATCCCGTTCTCTCTGGACCAGTCGGCAACAAAACGCTCAAGTTTACCGATGGAAACAGCCTCGCCCTTGATGCCGCGGACGCACTGGCCTTCACACTGGCTCTCCTGCGGGCACACACGGCCGCAGACAGCCGGGAGTGCGGAAGATTTTCCGATCACCTTTGCAGCCTCAGCATAGTTTCCTTCTTTTACTTCTTTTACAAATGCCGGAATATCGATCTTGACCGGGCATCCCTGAACGCATCTCGCGTTTTTGCAGTTTAAGCATCTGGACGCCTCAGCGACAGCCTCTTCCTCATTATATCCGTAACAGACCTCCTCAAAGTTCGTTGCGCGAACCTTCGGCTCCTGTTCTCTTACCGGGACTTTCTTCATTCCATCCATGTCATTTCCTCCATATCACCGATCAATCGTTGCCGCAGTTTCCGCATCCGCCGTGGTGGGTTTCGCCCTCACGGAGTTTTAAAAGGGCACGGCCTTCTTCTGTCTTGTACATCTGCTGGCGTTTCATTGCCTCATCAAAGTTTACGGCATGTCCGTCAAATTCCGGTCCGTCAACACAGGCAAATTTTACCTTTCCGTCAACCGTCACACGGCATGCACCGCACATTCCGGTTCCGTCTACCATGATCGGGTTTAAGCTTACGACTGTCGGGATCTCAAGCTCCTTTGTCAGGAGACATACGAATTTCATCATGATCATCGGTCCGATCGCAACACAGACGTCATATTTCTTTCCCTGCTCATTTACGAGTTCTTTGATGACCTCGGTAACCATTCCTTTATGTCCGTAGGAACCGTCATCGGTCGTCACATAGAGGTTTCCGGCAACCGCCTTCATCTCGTCCTCGAGGATCAGGAGATCTTTTGTCTTGGATCCCATGATGACGTCAGCGTCGATCCCATGTTCTTTTAACCATTTTACCTGCGGATATACCGGAGCTGTTCCGACACCGCCCGCAACGAACAGATATTTTTTCTTCTTTAATTCTTCGATGTCTTCTTTTACGAAATCAGACGGGTTTCCGAGCGGTCCGACAACATCACGGAAGGAATCTCCGACCTGTAATGTGGACATACGCTCTGTGGACGCACCGACTGTCTGGAATACGATCGTGATCGTCTCCTTCTCGCGGTCATAATCGCAGATCGTAAGCGGAATACGCTCGCCTTTCTCATCGATCTTTACGATCACAAACTCACCAGGTTTGCAGTTTGCGGAAATTCTCGGAGCTTTTACGACCATCAGATAGATCTTATCCGCAAGCTTTTTTGCCTCTAAAATAGGATACATATCCCATACCTCCTGTTTTCTCAAACATGTTCCGCCGAAAAGACTTTTCCGGCAGCTGAAATCAGATTGCAACACAGAACTTTTCAGATCATTCTCCCGCCCTCCATCGGAGCTGGGTCTGCAAAGTCACTGACACACACTGAGTTCAGTGTAACATTTTTTAGTCAGATACGCAACATCGATTCTTCCGGTTTTGCGTTTTTTCTGCATTTCTGTATCACTTTTACGCGTCACAGCAAAGAATCTGTTTTTTCTCCCAGTGCCAGAGCCTTCTTTCCCGTGCGCTCATACCGCCGGAATTCATAGCAAAGGTCGAAATACGTCTGCTCATCGCTGTCCGCCGTCACTTCCCAGTCCGGATCTTTGTCGAGATCCGGGAACCATGTATCCGCCATGTACTCGTAGTCGATCCATGTGATGTGGGCCGTGTCGCAGTACGGCAGGAACGCCCTGTAGATCTCCGCGCCGCCGATAATGTAGATATTCTCCGACGCAAACTGTTTTAAATATTCCATGGCTGAAGAGAGATCATGAAAGATCTCACACCCCTTTGCCCTGTAAGACTCGTCTCTCGTGAGAACGACATTGACTCTCCCCGCTAACGGCTGCCCGCCCGGAAGACTTTCCAGCGTCTTTCTTCCCATGACGATCACTTTTCCTTTTGTCTCCTCACGGAAAAGCTTCTGGTCATCCGGGATCGTCACCAGAAGTTTCCCCCTGTTTCCGATCGCCCAGTGTTTATCCACCGCCGCAATGATATTCATGGCTGTTTCCTCCTTTATATTGATTGATGGCAAAGCCACTCTTCTTTCTTTTTTCCCTATTATAGCGAAAAGACGCCTGAATCGCAAGCTGTCATATCCGCATTCCCGATCTGCCCAGAAGAACAGCCCAAAAAGCATGTGATCCTCCTAATTTTCATCTTGTATCCTCCCACAAAACCCGTTATAATAGGGAAAGCATCCGGCGCAGGACAGGCGGTTGGAAAATCCTTCCGCTGCTTTCTCTTCCGCCAGACTTTTTTATGAAGGAGAACACCCATTATGATAAAATTTGAACGCACAAGCGTCATGAATTTCGAGAACGCCATGCGCGGCGCAAGAAACCCGATGAACAGCTGGGCACGCATGGACAGCAGCTACGATGAGGATGGAAATTTCGTCTTCGGCCCGAATGACATCGATCTTGCGAAACGTCTCCGCATGGCCGGAAGCGACCACCGCAAATTCATCCGCCAGATCTTCGTCTCCGTGGACATTACAGCTCCGCTCTACTGGTGGAAGGAATATGATACCTACAAAGTGGCGACCGTCGCAAACTCCACGAGTACCATGCACAAGATCCATTCCAAACCGTTCGACATCGACGATTTCAGCCACGACCATATGACTCCGGACACTCTCGCCTACATGCAGACCGTTGTGGACCGCCTTGAGCAGATCCGCCTGAAATACATGAACGAGGGCAAGAACAAAGAGGACTGGTACGATATGATCCAGCTCCTCCCGTCCAGCTACAACCAGATGCGCACCTGCACGATGAACTATGAGACTCTCGTGAACATCTATCACGCGAGAAAGAATCATAAGCTCACCGAGTGGCACACCTTCTGCGACTGGATCGCATCTCTCCCGTATGCGAAAGAGCTGATCATCGCGGAATAAATAAGTTTGCATAAAAAGACTGCCCGGCGCTTTTTTCGTTACAGTACACGGTCACTCCATGCCCGCGTACTGTAACAGGATTTTGCCGATTTGGAATGCGAAGCATCGGCAAAATCCGCGACCACAACGGTATCATACGGAATTTTCAGTTCAGAAAATTCCTACCCGTGAAAAGTAACCTTTTTTCACAACATCGGGCAGTCTTTTTTATGCAGCCTTCCTTTTCAGTCAGCTCCGGCAGCCTTTCGCAGCTGCCTTCTCTACTGCCCGATCGGTACGTTTATCTCCTTCTGGATCGTCAGGGAATAGATGACCGCTTCCTTCACTCTTTTTCCTGTGATCTGGGAGAGCGCCCGGGCATAATACTGAAGCTGGACCTGATAATGGTCCAGAAGAGTCTGTTCTTCCCCTTCCTTCACTCTGTCGGTTTTATAGTCTACGATCACAAGTCCGTCCTTCTCCTCAAACCATGCATCGATGATTCCCTGAATCAGAACGAGTTCATTCGAATCCGCCGCTTTCATCTCCCGGGCCGGAATTCCAAGGATAAACTGGCTCTCTTTTCTCAGTTTTCCCTGCCTGTCTGCCATCTTCATCCGGCCGGCGATCCCGGACCGGAAAAACTTCGCGATCATGCCGGGTGACACCAGGCGGACCGCATCCGGCTGCATTCTCTTTTCAGAGAGAACCCGGTCAAATTCTTTTTTCACATCCTCATACCCGGAAATATCCGAAAAATGGATCAGTTCCAGCATCCGGTGGCAGGCGGTACCTCGGTCTGTTGCCTGTTTCTGACGTGCCCTCTTCTCAGCGGCAGACAGACGTTCTTCCGCTTCCGGAGATTTCTCCGGCTCTCCCTCTGGCCCCCGTTCCGTTTCTTCCGCCGGATCTTCCCGCTCCGAACGGACCAGGAACGCGCTTTCCGCATCATCCGTGAACTGTCCCTGCATCTTCAGTTCCGAGACGGACATCTTCGCATGCAGGGAAAGATCTGTCTCAAACGGATACGGTTTCCGAATCAGTTCCGGAATTTTTTCCGGCTTTTCCCCGCGGAGTTGTTCCAGTTCCAGGTAAAGTTTTGCCTTCTCTTCCTGATTTTTTTCTTCCTCCACAAGGAGATCCTTCATCGGGACATTTTTCACATCGATCGTTCTTTTTGCGCCCCCGGCTGCCATCAAGATCCAGTCCAGATAGGAGGACGCCGCGCTCAGCACGGTAAACGGCAGTGCTCCCACTGATCCGGTCATTCCCCATTTTTCGATCTTGTTCTCCAGGTACTTGTCCCCCGCCGTGATGATGAGCTTTTCTTTTGCACGCGTCATCGCGACATAGAGGATTCTCAGCTCCTCCCCCATGTTTTCGAGGTTGGAGCGCCTTGCGAGCACATTTTTCTTTAAAGTAGGCGCTTTGACTTTCTTCACCGGATCCAGAAAATCTGCCGCGATCCCGAGCTCTTCGTCGATCAGGATCCGCCCTCTTGCATCCTGGCGGTTAAATTTTTTTCCGCATCCGGCGAGGAATACGACCGGGAACTCCAGTCCTTTACTTTTGTGGATGCTCATGATCCGCACCGCATCATCATGTTCCCCGGACCGGGATGCCTCTCCGAAATCCGTGTTGTATTTCTTCAGTTTTTCGATATAGCGGATAAAGTCAAACAGCCCCTGATAGCTTGTTTTCTCATAATCTTCCGCCTTCTGTACCAGCATGGCAAGGTTTGCCTGCCGAGTCTTCCCGGCCGGCATGGCAGCCGCATATTTGTCGTATCCTGTCCGATCAAAGATACGGCCGATCAGTCTGGAGACCGGAAGATACAGGGATTCTCTCCGAAGCTCCGCAAGCAGATCCATAAAGGTCTGCAGCTTCCGGAAGATTGTCTCTTCTTCGCTCTCTTCCCCGGTCCGGACCGATGCCATCGTTTCATCATGTTTCCCATGTTTTTCCAGATAGTGCTTCACTGCCCCATAGAATCCGATATCTTCCCCGCGATCCGCATCCCGCTTAAAGTCCGCCATCACAATGGCAAGCTCCCGGTCCTTCATTCCGCCGATCGGAGATTTCAGCACTCCGGCTAACGGGATGTCCTGCATCGGATTGTCGATGAGCGCCAGCATATTTAACATCGTCTCAACTTCCACCGCTGTAAAATACCCAGTCCTGGACTCCGCATACGCCGGGATTCCTGCTGCACCGAGAACACTTAAAAATTCCTCCGACCATCCGGAAAGACTCCGCAGAAGGATCACGATATCCTTTTTCTTTAATCGTTCATACTGCCCGGTCTTTCCGTTATAGATCTGCATTCCGGATTCCGGATCAGTCAGCTCGCGGATCTTTGCAGCGATCAGTCTCGCCTCCGCTTCCCGTGCTGTGTAATCCGCTTTTTCCTCATCCATGCCGTCAAAAAGAGGATCTCCCGTATTTAAGAGCAGGACCTCCGTCTTTGCCTGGCCTTCTTTGGGCGTTTCCGGAAATATTGCTCCCGCATACAGGGCCGCATCGTCCGTGTAGCAGATATTTCCCAACTGCTTTGTCATGATCTGATAAAACACATCATTGATGCTTTCAAGGACCTCCCGTCGGCTCCGGAAATTTTTATGGAGCTCGATCTTCTGGTACAGATCATCCTCATCCCCGTAAGATTCATATTTTTCCAGAAAAAGCTCCGGCTTCGCCAGTCGGAACTTATAGATGCTCTGCTTCACATCGCCGACCATAAAAACATTCGGTGTCCCGAACCGTTCTCTGGATACACAGCGGATCAGTGTCTCCTGGACCTCATTGCTGTCCTGATACTCATCTACGAGAATTTCTTCATAGATTCCCGAAAGTTCATCCGCCACTGCTCCCGGTCTGTGATCCGGACTGCCGCCTGTAAGGATTTCGAGTGCAAAATGTTCCAGGTCATTGAAATCCACCAGATTCTTTTCTTCTTTTGCCTCCTGGAACCTGGCGGAAAACTCTTCCGCAAGTTCCAGAAGCATCCGGATCGGTCCCCGGCAGGCATCCATGTCGGAAAACACAGAATCCACATCACCCGGAAGATAAAGGGCTTTCATCTTTTTGATGCCGTCCTTTGCGGCATTTCTGAGCGCTGCCGCCCGCTCTTTCTTCTCCGGATCCACCTGTTTTCCCCTGACAGCCGCCAGACGTCCGAATTTCAGTCCGGCAATCCCATCTGCGATCTCCCGGTAAGTCTCCGCTTCTTTCAGTATTTCCATTGCCCGGATATCTTCCGCCAGCATCGGGGCATACGCCTGCGGTCCGTCCTCCTCAGCGGCAAGTTCTGCTGCCTCATAAAGACCATCCAGAAATTCCTCCGCCTGGCGTCCCACATCCCGGATCAGGAATTTCATCCAGGCCGGTTCCTTTCCGCCTTTTTCCCCGGAACTTTCCTCACTGCTCTCCGAAAGCTCGTCCCGGCAGGCGGCGATCCACTCTCCCGGCCACGGATTACTCTGTGAAAACTCCCATACTTTTAAAATATAGTCCTCGAGACCTCCGTCCGTCCGCCCTGACGCATAAGTGTCCACAAACTGCAGGAACCGCTCATCTTCTCTCCCGTAATATTCCTCCAGGAGCTCTTTCATCACATCGGCTTTTAAGAGCAGAAGTTCGCCTTCGTCCGCCACCCGGAATCCCGGATCCAGATCCAGCTCGTGGAAGTGTTCTCTCAGTAGATTCAGGCAGAAGCTGTCGATCGTGGTGATCTTCGCATGGTGGATCAGCGTGCTCTGCCGTTCCAGATTTTTATTTCCCGGGTCTTCGTCGAGAAGTGATCCGAGAGCCGTCTCCACACGCTCCCGCATCTCCGCGGCTGCCGCGTTGGTGAACGTCATGACGAGCAGTCTGTCAATGTCCACCGGCTGATCCGGATCTGTGATCATGCGGATGATTCTCTCAACGAGGACCGCAGTCTTTCCGCTTCCTGCGGCCGCAGAGACAAGAAGATTCTTATGCCTCGTCTCAATGACCTGTAACTGTTCATCCGTCCATGTTGTCGCCATCACATCTTCTCCTCTCCGTCCTTGCGTCTCCCCGGTTCCGGTTTTCTGTTTCCGCTTTCCTGTTCCTCTGTCTCATTTTCATCTGATTCCTCCGGATCAATCTCCTTCCAGATCTCCTCCGCCTTCATCGGGCGGAAACGGCGGAATCCATATCCGTCTGTCTTCAGATCAAATCCGCAGACACTGTGGTATGGACAATAGTCACATGCTGTCCTGTTTCCCTGTTTATACGGATTGACCGCCACATTTCCGTCCAGGATCTCACCTCCCATAGTCTTCAGCTGTCCGTTCACAAAATCTGCAAGTCTGGCAAACCGCTTTCCCCCGGCAACAGAGGACTTTACCTCCTGGACATATCCGTCCTTTAACGCAACCGGGATCACATCGGATTCCTTTTCGATGTCCCGGTCCATATGGCGGATCACATCCAGACTGCTGTTCACGAGTCCGTTCATTCTGAGCCTGCGCAGGATCCCGGCTTCGATCTCCTCGTCCGTCATCCCGTCCTCGCGGTCGATCACAGGGTCATCGATATGATAATAAAAGATCCCGGCCGGGACCGCCTGCTTCCCCGGATGCCGGTTTTCCTGCATTTTCAGCGCCGCATCCATATAGACCACGAGCTGAAGCTGCAGTCCGTGATATAAAAGCGCCAGATCAAAGGATGTGCTTCCCGATTTGTAATCCATGATCTTCACATAGACCTTATCCTCATCCTCAAACACATCCATCCGGTCGATCCTTCCCCGGAGATTCAGCGCCTCCCCATCTTTCAGCGGGATCCTCGTGCTGACATCTACCTCGAACTCTTCCGGCTCAAAATCGCCCTTCCGGATCTGGTAGATCAGTGCCCGCACGGTCCGGTCCGTGATCCTCTCCACTTTCTTTTCGAGATATGCATTTCTCGCAGAGCTTTTCATGATCGTATTTCGGTACTTTGCAGAAACCTCCTCCACCGCTTTTCTTACCAGAGTCCGCCGCTCCGCATCCGTGATCGTTCTGAAATCCTTCCCGTGATCCCGGATATTTCTGAAAAACGTATCGAGCGACTGGTGAAACAGATTTCCCATATCGGAAAGATCGAGCTCATACTCTTTTCCTGCACGCAGTCCAAGTCCGTGATTCAGGAAGTGGGAATAGGCACATGCCGCATATCCCTCCATTCTCGTGACACTTCCCCGAAGCAGCGTCCCATAGAGTTCCCGCGCAGCCGTTCTGCCGATCTCTCCTTTTTTATAAGAATAGGCGACAGCTTTTGCAAGATTTTCCATCTCGGCCTCCGTCTCTTTCTCCGAGGAGAGAAAGCGGTAAAGCACTCTCGGCTCTTCCTGCGCCGGATCCATCATTTTCTCCGGCTCCTGCAGCCAGGAAAGCACGGATTTTTTTGCTGCCGTCACGGATACATCCGGACATTTCTCCTCCCCGCTCTCATGGATCACAAGATCCGGGAATCTCTTTTTCATCTCCCCGATCATGCCGGATGGACGGATCTCTTTTCCTTCCGCCGTCACCGCCGGCCAGGAGAGGATCAGCTGGTCGGACGGCTTTGTCATCATGAGATACAGATAAAACCGCTCCATAAAGCCCTCTTCCCTGGCGGTCGGTGCAAGCTCCATGGAATTCTTTTTTAAGATCTCCCTCTCATTGTCGGTAAATAGTCCGCCCTTTGAATGGTCCGCCGGAACAATTCCCTGGCTGACTCCGAGGAAAAAGAGGACTTTGATCTTGTCGAGACGTGTTCTCTTTAAGTCTCCGCAGACCACACGGTCCGCGCCTGCAGGGATCATCCCGACAGAAAGTTCTGAAAAACCGGCGGAGAGGATCTCCGCGTACTCTCTTCTGGCCACATATTCGTCCCCCAGGAGACTTTTAAATTTCTCAAAGAGTTCCGTGACAAGACCGAAAATTTTCTCATACTCTCTCGCCTCGCGGTCCATACCGCAAGTTTTAAACTGCTCCGACAGTTTTTCCAGCTTTTCCTCCGCGCCGAGCATCTCCAGAAGCTCCGCCAGTGCATCCGTGACTGTCTTTACCGGAACTCCCCGGCCGCCACACTGTTCCCGGAGCAGCCGCAGCGGCGCCATGATCTCCTCTTTAAAAGCATTCATTTCAAGAAGATTCAGATTTTCTCCGCCATCAAACGTCCGGTCCCAGACTGCATCCCATTTGGCAAAGCCGCGGATTCCCATCGCACGCACATAGATTTCCATCCGGTCCACTTTCTCAGTCTGATCTGTTACAAGTCCCGTTCGGAGATATCGGAACATGCTCTCGTAATCAAATCCTTTCTGCAGGATATCGAGAGCACTCTGGATCAGGCGGATCAGTGGATTTCCGGAGACATCCCGGTTCTCATCGAGGAAAAGCGGGATCCCGTTTTCCTCAAAGCTCTTGGTGATCTCACGGCTGTATCCCGGAAGATCCCCGCATACCAGAGCAATATCGCGATACCGGTATCCGTTCTTTTTTACAAGAGTCTCGATCCTGTTTGTTATAAAGTCTGCCTCGTCCTCAGGATTTTTCGCCTGCACGAGAAGGATTTCTTCCGTGCCGCCGCGGTATCTGGGATACGGATAACGGAAAAACGTCCGTTCCAGATGGTCGAGCGCAGGACTGTTCCGGAAGCGCACCAGCGGACGTTTGTAAAAGATCAGATCGCGGTAGATTTTTATGCCGTTTTCTTCCGCCAGTTTTTTCAGTTTTCCGGTCATCTTCCTGCTCATATCAAAGAGATCGGTCTCATCGGACTCCGCAGAAAGATCCAGTCCCGGCTCCATTGTCGCAGAAACCGTCACAAAGAGATCCCGGCAGATTTTTAACAGGATTCCGATCAGCCGGTACTGGATCGGGGTAAAACCTGTATACCCGTCGAGAACCATAACACTGTCCTTTAAAAGCTCCGACCGCTCCGCCACCTGACAGAGCACATCCAAAAGTTCCTCCAGAGTAATGTACTTTTCCTTTGTGAACTCCCGGAATGCCTCAAAGATCACCTCCATGTCGGAGAGCTTTGCCGAAAGGATCTGACCGACACCGTCTCCTGCCGACTGGATCTTAAGGTCTTCCGGAGTTGCCCCGTACTGGTAGAGTTCCGAGAGCATGGACTTGATCTCCCCGATAAACCCCGGGCGGTTCAGATGAGACGAAAACATGGTAAGTTCGTCCTTCTTCTCCCCCGCAAGTTTCCGCAGGATCATATTTTTTCCCGTATCGTCCAGGACCTCCGGCTGCGGAATCGACAGTTCTGAAAAAATCCGGTAAGCCAGACGTTCAAAGCTCACAACATCAATGTTCATCGTTCCATGATTCGGATGCAGTCTCACGATCTCCTTCTGGGCCTGCATCGTCGCCTGTTCAGGCGTCACCACAAAAAAACGGCCATCCGGCTCCTTCATGGACAGCTCGATGATCTTCCTATAGATATATTCTGTTTTCCCGGCTCCGGAACCGCCCATCACCATGCACAATCCCATTCTATGTCCTCCTGCTCCCTGACCGCATTTCCGCCGGTCAGGCATTATTCAATTTCAGATATGTAAACCGTATATGTTCCGGACAAAAATGTCAAGTTTTTTGTCCGGCTTCCGGCCCATGCTCCGGGCCATGCAAAAGGAATGCCATGTATTTTTTCTCATCCGCTCTCATATGATTAATACAAACCATCCCCAAAAGGATCTATTATTCTATGAGTTCAAAAACAAAGATCATCGTCCTCAAGATGAAGGAGATCATCTACACGGCTCTTTTTATCGGCTTCGCCATCGTCCTCATCATGCTGTTTCTCTTTATGTTCCGCCCTAAAAAGGACAACATCTCCCATGATGCTCCTGATCAGGCATTGGAGAGCTCCTCACAGGCCGCTCCCGCCTCTGTTACATATGTTCCGGGACTTTATTCATCTCCCATCGTTTTAGGCAGCGAGAACGTCAATGTGGAGGTCGCTGTGGATCACACGGGGATCCGCTCCGTGTCCCTTGTCCCTTTAAGCGACTCCGTTGAGACTATGTATCCTCTAATGGCTCCTGCCATGGATCTCATCTCAGAACAGATCCTCGAAAACCAGAGTCTAGAAGGTCTGGAATACCCCGCCGGTTCCCAGTACACCTCCATGGCGCTCGTATCGGCGGTGAAAACGGCGCTCTCCAAGGCATCCGCGAAGTAGATCTCAAATTTTTTTTAATAACCCACTTGACAAATCTCTTTTCCTCCTGTATACTCTTCACCGTGATAACAATTTACCACGCTAAATCAAAAGTTCATTAGCATACTGAATCAAGAGTATACAAGGAGGAACCATCCATGAAGAAATTCAATCAGCTTTTCATCTTAGGTACGTCACTTTTATTATCCGCTGCGGCACTCACCGGATGTTCCGGTTCCTCCGCGATGGGCGCTACGATCCCGCAGACAACGGCATCTGAGACAACAACTCCGCAGACAGACGCAGGTCTGGTAGCAGCAGAGACGACCGGTTCCGGCAATCGTTTAAACGACATTCTGGAGCGCGGATACATCGAGATCGCGACCGAGCCGTACTTCGCTCCGAACGAGTTCATCGATCCGACAAAGAGCGGAGATGACGCCTATGTCGGCTCCGATATCGAGCTTGCGAACTATATCGGCGAATCCCTCGGCGTTGAGGTCCGCATCAAACCGATGGACTTCACAAGCGTTCTCGGAAGCATCACGACCGGCAAATATGATCTCGCGATCTCCGCTCTGGCTTACACACCGGCAAGAGCTGAGACCATGAACCTCTCCAAAGGTTATTACTTCGGAGACGAAGATCCGCAGACTGCTTACGGTATCCTGGTCCGCAAGGAAGATGTCGACAGCATCAAATCCTTCAATGATCTCTCGGACAAGGTTGTCGTTGCACAGAACGGTTCCCTTCAGGAACAGTTCGTACAGGAACAGATCCCGAGCTATAAAAAATACAACCGTGTTTCTTCCACAAACGATGGTTTCCTGATGGTCCAGACCGGCAAAGCCGATGTCATGGTCGCTGCTCTCAGAATGGCAAGATTATATCTGGAATCCAACCCGGACAGCAACCTCGTGATCGTTCCGAACCTCTACTTTAAAGTTGATCCGGAGACACAGGGAACAAGAATCGGTATCCCGAAAGGGGAAGATGCCCTGACAGACAGGATCAACGAGATCATCGATGAAGTTGTTGATCAGAATCTCTACAATGAATGGTACGACGAGTATACGGAGTACGCTAAGAGCCTTGGCATTATCGAATAATTCGATCCTTTGATATAACCCCGCGGCCGCGGTCAGGCCGCACCCCTTCACCGGCGTCTTCCCCAGATGCCGGAAGTCATCTCATGAGAGTTCCCCCAGAACTCCCGTGACGAAAAAAGGCGATCCGCAAATTACCTGGCGGATCGTCTTTTTCGTTTCTTTATTTTTTACACTTCCCAGTCAGAATCAAGGAATCCTTCCCCGTAGACTTCCTGAGCCTCGGATACGATCATGAATGCGGTCGGATCGATCCCGTAGACGATCTTCTTCGCACGGTAGAACTGTTTTTTATCAAGCACGCAGATCACCGTCTCGCCTTCCTCTTCCCGGTAGGCACCGCGGCTCTTTAGCAGTGTGCAGCCGCGCTCCAGATTCCTCATCAGCTCCTTTGCGATCTCCCCGGATCTCGGGCTGATCACCGTGATCATCGTGCTCTTATTCATACCATAGAGGATCACATCGATCACATACGTTCCGACTACCATATTGATCAGTCCGTAAAGACCCGATTCAATATTCCGGAACACCGCCATGGACAGGAGAATGATCACGAGATCCGTAGCCATGACAGCCTTTCCGGTCTGCATGTGCGGGCGGAACTTCTGTAAAAGCTTCGCGGCGATATCGCCGCCACCCGTTGTGGAACCGCGCATAAATACGACCGCCAGGCTGATCCCCATGAGCACTCCCCCGAAAAGGCAGGACACCATCTTGTCCCCCGAATACACCGGGAAATACGGCGTCACCAGTCCATCAAGGATCACCGTCATGATCGCCACGGTTTTCAATGTCTTGATCGTCTTTTCCTTCCCCAGATAGATCCAGGACGCGATCAGAAGCGGGATGTTGATCAAAAATGTCAGTGTACCGATCGGCAGGCTCGTCAGACGGTTGAGCAGGATCGCCATACCGCTGGCGCCTCCCGGCGCGATATCAATGTTGTCGATAAAGCAGTGCAGCGCAACAGCCTGGATAAAACCGCCCGCCACATCTGCCAGAAAATCCAGGGCAAATTCTTTTCCCCGTGTCTTCCCCATGAGATTACCCCCTCATATCAAATGCTGCAAAGTCCGATTTTCCGGCATTCCCCACATGCCGGAGCGTGTCTGTCCGCCCTGTCAGCGTTCTCTGTCTTCCGGCTTTCTGCCCGTCCGGACAGAAAGTTCCCGATGCTGACCGGCCGGTCCGCTAGTCCTTATACAGCTCTTCAAACAGTTCCACAGGAACATATGCCTTCACATGGATCCCGTCGTCCTGGTATTCCTCCGAGAGAAGCTGTCCGCTCTTCCGGATCGTCTGGATCCGCCCGGCATTTTTGTATGCAAAGACCTTCTCAAAATAGATCCTGCGGTTTCTTAAGATCACGGCAAAAAGATCGAGCAGTTCCCCGATGCCCTCTCCTGTCTTTGCCGATAACCGTACCTTATAGTCCGCAGACATGTCCCGGCAGGCAGTGTCCGCATCCGGACGGTCCACCTTGTTGAACACGGTGATGATCTCTTTGTCCTTGATGTCCAGTCGGCGCAGCGTCTCGTAGACTACATGCATCTGCATGTCCATCTGCGGATTCGAGCAGTCCACCACATGGAGGATCACATCACAGTACCTCGCTTCTTCAAGCGTACTCTTGAATGCCTCGACAAGGTGATGCGGAAGCTTCCGGATAAATCCGACCGTATCCGTCAGAAGGACCTTCTCCCCACCCGGAAGCACAAGTGCTCTCGTCGTCGGATCCAGAGTTGCAAAGAGCTTATCCTCCGCTAGGATCCCGGCGCCGGTGAGCCTATTTAAGAGTGTGGACTTTCCTGCATTCGTATAGCCGACAATGGCCGCCGTCAGAGTTCCGCTCTGCTCTCTCTGTTTCCGAACCACATCCCTGTGGCGCTCCACATCCTGAAGCTCCGATTTTAACTGGCTGATCCGCTCATGGATCCGTCTGCGGTCCACCTCGAGTTTCGTCTCACCAGGCCCCCTCGTGCCGATTCCGCCGCCGAGTCTCGACAGAGAATTTCTGAGTCCGACAAGACGGACGGCACGGTATCTGAGCTGCGCCAGCTCGACCTGGATCTTTCCTTCCCTGGTCTTCGCGCGGGCCGCAAAGATATCAAGAATGATCATCGTCCGGTCCATGACCTTTGTGTCCAGGGCATCCTCCAGGTTTTTGAGCTGTGCCGGGGAGAGCTCATCGTCACAGACAACTCCGGTCGCTCCGCTCTCCCAGACCATCTCCTTCAGTTCCTGGATCTTTCCCTTTCCAAGGTAGGTTCCCGGATGGATATTTTCCCGGTTCTGGATCACGGTCCCGACGGTCTCCGCTCCCGCGGTCTTTACAAGCTCTTTCAGCTCCTCCACGGATTCTTCCGTGTCATCGGAGTCGTTCGTGCTGGCGGCAAACAGGATCACCCGCTCCTGCTGCTCACCGATCTCTATCAATTCTGCCATTCTTTCTCCTATCTCGTCACAAGAAACGCGATCTCATGACCCGCTTTCTCATCCTGTCCGTACTGTTCCTCATAGCTCCGGAACAGCTCCAGCGCTTTCTCATACTGCCCCAGGTACTCGTAACACACCGCCTGGTTGAAGGCGATCTCCTTCTTCGCCCTGTCATCGGAGAGTGCAAGTCCCGCTTCCCCGTGCTGCAGTGCTTCCTCGTAATCGCCTTTTTTCATCGCCGCCATCATCCAGCGGTTATAGACTTCCGTGCTGGAAAATCCTTCTTCCACCAGCGTCTGGTAGATCTCATCTGCCTTCGTCTCATCTCCGGCCGTCATATAAGCCGCCCCAAGAGCTTCCATCGCTTCAGCATAGCCGGCAGCTGCATGTTTTTCGTCCGCCTTTGTTCCGGACTCCAGACGGTTTTCAGCGCCTTCCGCATCGCCGGAATTTGCGAGACTCACCGCGCCCAGATAATAGTATTCCGCTCTCGGTTTATCCACCTTCACCAGCGTATCATATGTGTACGCCGCGGCACCGTAATCTCCCAGCATAAATTCTGCCTCACCGCGGTATTTTAATACATCGATCTCAAAGGATGAGACATGCTTTGTCTGATCGATCAGGCTGTCAAACTCCGCGACAGCGCCCTCATAATCGCCGTTCTCCATGAGAGCGATCCCGTTTTCCTTCCCCACCTTCATCTCCTCTGTCACATGACCGCAGCCGGTAAGGAGAAAAAGCATGCCAGCAATGAGAAGAGCTGATGCGATATGCTTTCGAACTTTCGCATGGAACTGCCGGTCTTCACAGACGACCGCAGCCGGTGCGTAGTTCAAATTCAGTACATCTTTTTTTGATTTTTCTCTTTTTTCTGATTTTCGATAATATTTATACATTTTCAATTATATGTTTAATTTTGTTCTTTCTGTGATACTTCTGATTCTTCATCCTCCGCGCCTTCGGAAATATGCTCTGTCTCCTACGCGCGTGTCGTACTTCCGAATCCACCGTTTCTCACTTCATCGGCCTCGTCATCCACCGTGATGCCGTACTCCACAAAAATTCCCTGGGAAAAACCGGTTCCGGCTTCCACTTCCACAGTCTTTCCTTCACGGCTGTCGTTGGTGAGCTTCACCTGGATGTGGCCCTCGTTGTCGGATCCGTAGTAATCGCTGTCGATGATCCCGACGGTATTGTTTAACTGCAGGCGGAACTTAAATCCAAGTCCGCTTCTCGGATAGAGCTTTAACACCCAGCCATCGTCGATCCGTGCGCGGATCCCGGTAAGGATCTTTGTCATCTGACCAGGTTTCAGTGTGAATGCGGCCGGTGCGAAGAAATCATATCCGGCGGAACCTGCGGTCGCCCGTTTCGGGAGACGGATCCCGTCATAGATCTCCTTTATCATATCGTCTGTATCCTGCGGGTGTTCCCCCTGCCAGTCTTTTTTAAACTGCTCAAAGCTTACTTTTTCAAATTTCGCGATTCTCTGCATGTTGTCTCCTCTTACTCTCATTCTGACGCCCCGCTCTTCCTTTCCGGATCGGCGTGCGCTCCCGGATCATTTCTCCTGTCGGACCGTCCGGATGTCTCCCACTACTATACCAAGAGCCCGGTCCCATTTCAAGCATTTCAAACGAAAAATCCGGCAGAACATACCACGTTATCGCGGCAGTGTGTCCACTGCCCGCAGTATATTCTGCCGGATCAATCCGTCTGTGACGTACAAAACCATCTTAAACTCAGATTCTCCGCTGCTATTGCAGCTATCGTGATCGGCATTCGCCGTTCGCCATAAATCTGCAAGCAGTTTTCTGGCTCTCTTGCGCTCATTTCATCATATACGACAGCATCTCCATCCCGAAAATGATCACATAGAAAAGAAATCCGGGATTCAGATACACATATTTTTTATACGATGTCGGCACTCCGTTCTGCTGCCCCATCTGCCACCAGTAACGGCGTCCGTCCCGGAAGAAGAAATAGATCCCTGCCGCAATGAGGAGCAGGACCATAAGAAAACTGGCAAACGAAAACGCCGCTGCCGCCCAGGAAAGCCCCAGCGCATAGAGCCCGTCCTCCACCATCACGAGCAGCATCGAAAACGAATTCACTGCCATATGGAGCAGGACATTGTAAAGGATCCGGTTCGTCCGCACCGCGAGATAACCGAGTACCAGTCCGATCACCACCGCATACAGGAACTGGTTCAGATTCCCATGCATCAGCCCGAACATGACCGCCGTGAATACGACCGCCGTCCGGTCTCCAAATCGTCTCGCTTTTCTTAACAGCACTCCCCTGAAGAGCAGTTCCTCCATAAACGGAGCCACCAGGCAGGTATAGATCACCATTCCCGGCGTCAGTGCATCCAGTGCGTCCATCACCGGGTTCATATCTCCAGCCGGAACACCGGTAAATATGGAAATAAACGAGTCAAGAAAGACTCCCAGGAAGTTAAAGATATAGCCGAGTCCCAGCGCCATGAACAGCGCAGAAACCCATACTTCCGCCGAAAGTTTCTGGGCCGGTCTCCGGTCTGACCGCAGAAACCAGGTCATCGGGATCACCGCAAGGAACGGAAGTCCAATGCTGAAGACATACTGCACGAGGACTCCGGTCCACGGGGACGAAAAGAGCCCGGAGAGCAGACGACCCCCGCCGCTCTCCAGGCTGAACACCCAGTGCCGCACCATGAGATAGAACGCACTGCCCAGGTACTGAAGACCTGAGCAGGCACACATGGCCAGACATAAAACTGTAAATGTGATCAGAAAATCTCTTCTCTTATGCACCATATTCTTCCTTCATGATCTCACTGCTTCTCGCAATGAACTTTGTCATACGCTCCGGAGAAAGACTTCCGTGAGCAAGTTTCGCAAGGTCATAGAGCTGTTCGCAGAGCATCGGTGTCTTCTCTCCGTCCTTGTTGGCAAGAACGTATTTTACAAGACCGTTGTTTGCGTTGATGACTAATGTCTCCTCAGCCGGGAACATATCGGAACCGCCGCCGTACATGCTGTACATCTTCATCATATCCTGCATTCTTCGGCTCTCCTCGGAGACTGTGATCATGGAAGCGAGACCTTCATTTTTCAGCTTCTCGACTTTCACGTTCAGCTTGTCGTTTCCGATCGCCTTCTTAAATACCTCAGCGAGAGTCTCGGCGTCCTTCTTCTCCTGCTCCTTCGCGGCCTCATCGGTCTCCTCCGTCTCTTTGAATGTCTCGTTGACATCCGCATCGATACGCAGGAACTTTAAGCCCTCATTCTTCTGCTCCACATGCTGCATGAACGGGGAATCGATCGGGTTCGGAAGGATCACAGCGTCGATCCCGGCTTCCTTGAACATGTTGATGTACTGGCTCTGCTCTTTCTCGTCCGTTACATAGAAGATCTTGTTCTCGTGTTTCTCCTTGTTCTCCTCAAGGCAGTCAGCGAGTGTCAGATATTTGCCGTCCAGGTTCTTATAGAGGATGTAATCTTTCATCTTCTCATCGAACTTCTCGTCCTTTAAGCAGCCGAATTTGATGAACGGATTGATATCATCCCAGTATTTCTCGTAGTTCTCGCGATCTGTCTTGCACATGCCGGAGAGCTTATCAGCAACTTTCTTTGTAATGTAATCGGAGATCTTCTTTACAAATCCATCGTTCTGAAGAGCACTTCTGGATACGTTGAGCGGAAGATCCGGGCAGTCGATCACGCCTTTTAACAGCATCAGGAATTCCGGAATAACTTCTTTGATGTTATCCGCGATGAATACCTGGTTGTTGTAGAGTTTGATCTTTCCTTCGATGCTCTCGTACTCCATGTTGATCTTCGGGAAGTAGAGGATTCCTTTTAAGTTGAACGGATAGTCCATATTCAGATGGATCCAGAATAACGGCTCCTTGAAGTCCTGGAATACCTTGCGGTAGAACTCCTTGTACTCCTCATCGGTGCACTCGTTCGGATGCTTGTTCCAGAGCGGGTTCGTATCATTGACCGGAACCGGGCGTCTTGCGATCTTATATTTCTCTTTCGCAGGGCTCACCTCAACAGTCTCCTTCGATCCGTCCTCTTTTTCCTTCTCCTCGGTCTTTGCCGGCTCAACGATCGTCTCGATGATCGTATCCTTGTCGGTCAGTTCCTCTTTCTCGATCGTATCGTACTGCGGCTCAGCAGTCTCATCGTTTAAGTAGATCTCGACCGGCATAAATGCACAGTACTTGTCGAGGATCTCTCTTGCGCGGTACTCATTCGCAAACTCAGCGCTGTCCTCATTTAAGTACAGGGTGATCAGGGTTCCGTGGCCTTCCTTAGTGCCTTCCTTCATATCAAACTCGGTACCGCCCTCAGACTCCCAGTGGACCGGTTTTGCGTCCTTCTTGTAGGATAAGGTATCGATCGTTACTTTGTCCGCTACCATAAATGAGGAATAGAAACCGAGTCCGAAATGACCGATGATCTGGTCTTCATTCGCTTTATCCTTGTACTTGTTCAGGAAATCCTGGGCGCCGGAGAAAGCGATCTGGTTGATATACTCGTCAACCTCATCCTCTGTCATACCGAGACCGTTATCTTCGATCTTGATCGTCTTTTCCTTCGGATTTACAGTAACCTGGACTTTATACGTTTCATCGTCCGGGGTCTCATACTCGCCCATCAGAGCCAGTTTCTTTAATTTTGTGATGGCATCGCAGCCATTGCTGACTAACTCACGATAAAAGATATCATGATCGGAATACAGCCATTTTTTGATGATCGGGAATATATTCTCACTGTTGATTGAAAGACTTCCGCTTTTTGCCATGTTAAACCACTCCTTATTTCCATTCGCGCGTCGGGGGACGATCTGTATTGCCGCCCGCCGGACCGCTGTTTTTTATTTTCTCTGTAACCGTTCCATTCTTAAACAGCTACTTTTTTCTTCTTTCAGGACAGCCGGTATCGCCCCGGATCTCCGGGATTTTTAACAGCTGTTCGATTCAACATGACATATTTTAATACCAGAAAATCAAAATGTCAATAAAATTAGCACTCATTTTTGATGAGTGCTAATAAAAATTTTATAAACTTTTTGATTTTTCTCTGTCAGTCACGGAGCTGCACTTCTGCTGCCGGCTTTACAGCCGCTCGCGGATCAGTTTTCACTCTCGATCGGAATAAACACGCGGGCCTGTTCGTCCTGCTGTTTTTTCTTCCGCTCCTCTTTCGCAGCATTGACTGCCATCTCGCAGAGTGCCATCTGGGAGCCGACCGGAAGTTTTCCTCGGCGATCCGGCTTTTCATATGTCCCGTCCGGCTGAAGCACATGGGCCTTTAAGTTGTCCTCCAGCTCCAGCTCCATATATCTGCGAATCCTGTCTTTGAGTTCCTCTCTCAATACCGGGAACATAATCTCGACACGGCGGTCCAGGTTTCTCGGCATCCAGTCGGCACTTCCCATGTAGATCTCTTCACTTCCGTCGTTCTCAAAGATAAAGATCCTCGCATGTTCGAGGAATTCTCCGACGATCGAGCGGACCTCAATGTTCTCGGAAAGTCCCGGGATCCCCGCCTTCAGACAGCAGATGCCGCGGACAACCAGGCGGATCTTCACCCCTGCGCAGGACGCCTCATACAGCGCGGCGATGATCTCCTTGTCACAGAGGGAATTCATCTTTGCGATGATCGATGCCGGCTTTCCGTCTTTTGCATGCTTCGTCTCCCGGTTGATCAGATGCAGGAATTTCGTTCTGAGCCACAGCGGGGCAACCGAAAGCATGTTCCAGTTTAACGGCTCGGAATATCCGGAGAGCATGTTGAAGACCGCAGTCGCATCCTCTCCGATCATCGGATTGCAGGTCATGATTCCGCAGTCTGTGTAAAGTTTTGCAGTGGAATCGTTGTAGTTTCCGGTTCCAAGATGGACATATCTCCGGATCCCGTCTTCCTCCCTGCGGACCACGAGTGTGATCTTTGAGTGCGTCTTTAAGCCGACGAGTCCGTAAATAACATGACATCCGGCTTTTTCCAGCTTTTTCGCCCAGATGATGTTGTTCTCCTCGTCAAATCTCGCCTTCAGCTCGACGAGAACCGATACCTGCTTTCCGTTCTCGGCTGCCGCCGCCAGAGCCGCGATGATCGGGGAGTTGCCGCTGACACGGTATAACGTCTGCTTGATCGCCAGAACTTCCGGATCCTTTGCCGCGCTCCGCACGAAGTCCACGACAGGATCAAAAGTCTCATACGGATGCATCAGAAGGATATCGCCCTTCCGGATGTTCGTAAAGATATCATCGTCATTCATCAGAGCCGGAACCGGCTGCGGCGTATATTTCGGGGTCTTTAAGTGGTCGTACCCGTCAAGCCCGTACATTTTCATCAGGACCGTCAGGTCGAGCGCACCCGGGATCTCAAAGATGTCTTCCTCGTTGACCTCCAGCTCTCTCTTTAAGATCTTTAAAAGTCTCTGGTCCGCCTTGTCCTCGATCTCCAGACGGATGACTTCGCCCCACTGTCTGCGCTTTAACTGCTTTTCGATCTCCTCGAGAAGATCCACAGCTTCCTCCTCGTCCAGGGAGAAATCGGCGTTTCTCATAATACGGAACGGATGGGACGTCACGATATCATAGTTTAAGAACAGCTGCTGCATGTTCCGCTCGATGATCTCCTCCAGGAAGATCACATTCCGCATCTCACGATTGTTCTCATCGGTCGTCACCGGGAGGCTGATAATCCTCGGAAGGACAGCCGGGACCTGCACCATCGCGAACTCCAGCTCCTTGCCGCCCTCTTTTTTCTTTAAGAGCGCCGCAATATTCAGGGACTTGTTTCTGACAAGCGGAAACGGTCTTGAGGAATCCACCGCCATCGGCGTCAGGACCGGATAGACCTCCTCACGGAAATAGCGGTCCACAAATTCGCCCTGCTCCGGGGTCAGGTCCTCGTGATTCTCGATGAGGTTCAGTCCGATGCTCCGAAGAGCCGGGAGCAGCGACCGGTTATATGTGTTGTACTGCTGAGTGACAAGCTCATGGGTCCGCACACTGATCTTTTCCAGCTGCTCCGACGCGGTCATCCCCGCGATATCCGGCTTTTTATATCCCGCATGGACCATATCCTTTAAGGATGCGACCCGGACCATGAAAAACTCATCCAGGTTCGATGCCGTGATGCTTAAGAATTTCAGCCGGTCAAAGAGCGGTGTCGTCTTATCTCTTGCCTCTTCGAGAACACGGCAGTCAAATTCCAGCCAGCTGAGTTCTCGGTTTACATAATTTTTCGGATCATTGAAGCGTGCCGGATCCTGCTCCTTCCGTTCTTTCTGAGCATTCCCCTTTTTTAACTCTTTTTTCATTTCTCTGCCTTCCTGTATCCGGCCGGTCCACGGTTCACGCTGTGCGCAGACGAAAACCGGCTCCGGACACCCTTTCACATCCTGAATTCATCGTGTTTCGCAGCAATATCCCTGTCTGCACTCCGGCATCTAGCTGTATTTTTTATGCCGCAGGACCGGCCGGATCCCGAAGATCTCCTCGAAGAATGCCGCCTTCTGTTCAAAGGATACCGCCTCCAGCGTGATATCGCCCGGATAATCCGTCGTGATCATGAGCTTTCCATCTTTTACTGCCATCTTGCAGTCCGCAAGTTTGTCCCCGTGGCCGCGGTCCATGGAATTTGCCAGACGCAGGATCGCCGTCAGCTTCGCGATCAGGAGCATGACCTCATTCTGCCCGCCGAAGCTGTCTGTCACAGCGTCCAGCTCGGTCTCCATCCGGACCATGTTGTAATCGAAATCCCGGATGTTGTAGCGGACCACATTTGCGATGATCTCACGTTCCAGGTGCGAGATCCCGATGATCTCCGTCGACATGATGATATTGTAGGCGCACTCGTTGGAGTTGCGGACGCTGATAAATTTTCCGCAGGCGTGGATCAGCACGGCAATCTGTAACAGAAGCCGCTCTCTCTGCCCCATTCCATGGTATCTCCGCATCGTGTCAAAGATCTGGAGCACATATTTTTCCACTGTCTCCGTATGACGGCTCATGCACTGGTAGCGCTTCGCCATCGTGCGCGAGGTACTGATGATGTCATTGTCAAAATTGTGCCGGAATTTCAAGAGTTTCTTGTCCGCCGCGTACTCGGCCGCGATCCCGTCGCAGAGGCGGATCCCCGGGATCCAGATCATCTCCGCTCCTGTCATCTCAAGGAACTTTTTATAGATCACCACGCACGGAAGAAGCAGAGATGCATACTCCCGGCTCACACCGAATGCCTCCTCGATCTGTGTCTCATTCATCGTGACAAGGCGCGCATAGAACTCGTCAAAGCGCTCTCTCGTGACTCTGCGGAGCGGTTTTCCGTGATCCTCATACCGGAACAGATAGAGGATATTTTCTCCGATCCCGATCAGATGTTTGATCTTCTTATCCTTCAGGTACATCTTTTTATAGTTTTCCAGCTCATTGTCCACCATCTCTCCGATGAGATCCCGGTACTGCTCCACCGTCGTATTGACGTCCTGAAGAGTGCCGCGGATCCTCAAAACACCGAGCGGCAGATTTTCCGTGGTCACAAGAAGGTTCCTGTCGAAAAGCGAGATCTGCATGCTTCCAAATCCCACATCCACGATCGCGGTCCCCTGCTGGATATTCTCATCAAACTCATCATCCGAGACGGCGATCGCCTTGTATCCCAGGAATCGCTGCTCCGAGTTGCTGATGATACGGACCTGGATGCCGGTGCGGACGCGGATCTGATCGAGAACGATCCGGTTGTTTCTCGCCTCACGCATCGCACTCGTCGCATAGGCACGGTATTCCGTGACCTTGTAGGATTTCATGATCCCGGCAAACCCCGCAAGTACATCGCAGAGCTCTTCCACCATCTCATAGCTGATCTTTCCGTTGTTGTAAGTATCGCTCCCAAGCGCCGTGACATGGCGGATATGGTCCAGTTTCCGGATCCTGTTCCTGTTTGAGATCTCATAGATCCCCATCTCAACCTCAAACGATCCCACATCGATGGCTGCAAATGTAAGGGCTGCCATAGCTTTTCCTCCTCTTATAAGAATCGGTCCGGAAAATACCGGACCGTCTTTCATCAATAATTTCCTAAAATTCTCATGACGGAAGCTTCCGCCGCGATCCCCGTCAGGGCGTTGCGGACTCCCGCGTCGCTTAAATTTCCTTCAAAATCCACGAAGAAACGATATTCAAAGCTCTTCTCCGGGATCGGTCTGGACTCGATCATCATCATATTGACATTGTTGAAGATGAAGTTTCCGAGAATGTTGTAAAGAGATCCGCTCTTGTGCGGGATCTCAAACGCCACACTGATCTTTCCGGCTTTCTTTGCGTAGACCGGCTCTTTCCCGAGGATCAGGAAGCGTGTCGTATTTCCCTTTACGTTATTGACCTCCTCCGCGAGGACCTCCATTCCGTAGAGTTCCCCCGCAGTGCGGCTCGCAACAGCTGCCTGGGACGGATCCTGCTCCTCCATGACCTTCTTCGCGGCAACGGCTGTGTTTAAGACTGCGATCTGTTTCCATTCCTTATGGGCGGAGAGGAAATCAGAGCTCTGGGCCAGCGCCTGGGCGTGGGAATAGACTGTCTTGATATCGGAGAGCTTTGCACCCGGAACGCCGAGAAGCATGTGGGCAACCGGAACATAGATCTCGCCTACTATGTAATTCTTATATTTTAGGAGCAGGTCATAATTGTTGATCACGAAACCGGCCGTGGAATTTTCGATCGGGAGTACCGCGTAATCGGCGCGTCCTTCCTCGACCTCCTTCATGGTATCTTCAAACTCCGGAACATGGTAGAGATCCGCATCCTCACCAAAGTATGCTTTGGCCGCTGCATGGCTGTATGCGCCCTCAACGCCCTGGAATACGATCCTTTTTCCTTTTTTGGCGATCTCTTCTACCTCGGAAAAACCGGTATCCATTCCCATTCCATGGGCGGATAACAGACCATACTGATACCGGCGGCTGATCGACATCAGCTGGGAGAAGATCTCCTTCACTGCCTCTCTGTTAAAATCGCTGTGCGCCAGATCCTGGACTGCCGCGATCTTCTGCGCCTCTCTCGTCGCATCATAAACGGCTTTTCCCGTTCCGATCTTATATTCTGCAACATCTCCGCAGACGGACATGCGCTCTTCAAACAGGCGGACGATCTCTTTATCGATCACATCCAGCTTGTCCCTGCATTCTTTTAAGTCAAGATTCTTCATGTATTTCTATTGCCTCTGCTTTCTGTCATTTTACAGCACGCGGACCCTTTTTTCCTTAAACGTGATCCGCTCTTTTTCTTCCGGAATTTGTGAAGTGATCGACCGGTATGGTCTTTTATCACTTTTCTTCCTGCATCTCCTTCAGCATCCCGATCAGCACATTTCTCGTATATGCACCCGGATGTTTCCTGTCTTCCGGATCCAGCTCTTTAATATTGATCGGTTTTCCGTAATAAACGGTGATATGGGACGGAGTGATGAACGGAAAATGCTTTTCCAGAACTTCCGCAGTACCTGTCATCGCCACCGGGATCACCGGACAGCCGGATTTTTCCGCGATCTTCAGGCTTCCCTCTTTAAACGGAAGAAGCTCCGTGATATCTTCGTTCGTATTTCTCGTTCCTTCCGGGAAGATCCAGATGGAGATACCATTTTTCACCTTCACGATCCCCTGAAGGATCGTCTTTAAACCTTCCTTGATATTTTTTCTGTCCAGGAAGAGACAGTTCACGTTGACCATCCAGGTTCTGAGGATCGGGATCTTCTCCATCTCCTTTTTCGCCACAAATCCGAGCAGCGTCGGAACCGTCGTATAACCGGTCAGAATGTCAAAATAGCTTCTGTGGTTTCCCACATAGAGGACTGCTGTGTCCTTTGGAATATTCTCCTCACCCTTTACGGTGATCGTCACACCCGCAAGCTTTAACAGACACCGGAACACTGCCCGGACAACCCGGATCGACTCCAGATCTCTCGCATGCGGATCTTTTTTTCCAAGTGAAACCTGGGCCACCAGGAACGGATAACTGACGATCAGAAATCCGACCAGAACGACCAGGACCATAATCAATCGAATCATAAGTACAAACCTCCCTTGTCTGATCACAGCCGTCATTTTCCGCGGCTGTCTCTTGTTTCTTACTCTTTTCTGTCTTTTGCGCGCCCCGGAAATTCCGCGGACGTTCACACAGAACGGCGTGTGTTCCGGGTCACATTCCCGGGCACATTCTTTTATCCGGGACTCCCTTTTTTTCGTACACTTTAAAGAGTTACTGTGTTGAGGTTCATATGGATTTATTATACCGAATATGACCTTCATTTGCAACTCAAATACAGGTGAAATCCATCTCAAATCCATCTCAAATTGTAACTGTTCCGTACACTTCGGCCGGTGCTGAACGTGTGCCACTGGCACACAGCCCCTACGGCAACGGGCTTTTTGTCTTCCGGCCTGTCAGATACTCAAACAGGAGACCGGTCCCGAACCAGAACGGAGCGAAGTCCAGGCGGATCACCCCGTTGATCTGAAGCATTCTTCCGGTATAGTCCCATGGGCAGATCCCGAATCTTCTTAAAAGTGATCCGGTGAGATACTCCGTCAGAAAGATCAGCACCATATCAAGGATCCCATGGCGAATGATCCAGTCCCGCACAGAGATTTCCCCGAAGTCCCCGATCCACGCGTCCACTCCTCTTCCGATCGGTCCAAGCAGCACTCCCAGCCCATAGATCGGAAACATGTAGAGGGATGTTCTTCCCATCATTTTCCAGTCCCCGGCCGCAAGACTCTCCGCGGATGTGAGCAGGATCTCGAGTCCCCATCCGGTCAGCCCGCAGATGATAAAATTCTCCACATATTTTCTCCGGATCCCTGTCCGGGATCTCCCTATTTTTTTCGGTTTTCTCCGGCATTTCTGATTCCATTTATTCATGGAATCAGTATTGGTGATTTAAATATGGACTATGCAGATTGTCTGTTGCTTTTCACAGGCAGAATTTTCCGGAGTGAAAGTTTGCCGATGCTGACGCTTTTCCCGCCTGCGGTTCATCTTCCTGCTGGTTTCTCACACATACTGGTTTTTCGCGCTGTCATATGCGTAATCGATCGACGCCATCGCCTCGTCCACCGTCTTCCGGTCCAGATCGAGAGCCCGGCAGAGCTCATCCATGTCCGGATAAAAGTCCCGCAGCTGGGTGTTCAGGTAACTCAAGAGCATCACGGGATCTTTTGGAATATTTGCCATCTGACTCTTCTCCTTCCTTTACTTTCTGATTCCTCCTGTGTTATACTATAACCCATATGTGAGATGATTGCAAACGAAAGGGGATTTTTAAAATATGAAACATCTTCTGCTGCTCGGAACAGGAGGAACCATCGCCTGCAAGAGAGGAGAAAACGGTCTGACACCGCTTCTTACCGGTGATGAACTGTTGTCTTATGTACCGGATGCAAAAAAATTCTGTGAGGTGGAGACCATCCAGGTCTTAAACATTGACAGCACAAATATGCACCCGAAGCACTGGCTGAAGCTTGCTCAGGTTCTGGAAGAGAATTACGACAATTACGACGGCTTCGTGATCTGCCACGGAACGGATACGATGGCGTATACGGCCGCCGCCATGTCCTACCTCGTCCAGCACTCCAGCAAGCCGATCGTCATCACAGGCGCCCAGAAGCCGATCGACCTTGATGTGACGGATGCGAGGACCAACCTTTTAGACAGCCTGCGATTTGCCGCTTCCGACCGTGCTCACGGCGTTACGATCGTATTTGACGGAAAAGTGATCGCCGGAACCCGCGGAAAGAAAGAGCGCAGCAAGAGCTACAACGCGTTCTCCAGCATCAATTTCCCGTATCTCGCCGTGATCCAGGACGAGCACATTTTATACTATATCGACGATAAATGGCAGGACCGCGAGAGCGTCCGCTTCTACCACGAGATGGACAGCCAGGTCAGCCTCTTAAAGCTGATCCCGTCCATGGACTCCAGCCTGCTCGACTATATGGCAGAGCATTACGACGCAGTCGTCATCGAATCCTTCGGCGTCGGCGGTCTTCCGTCCTATGAATCCGGCGATTTCTACAGCTCCATCGAAAAATGGATCTCCATGGGAAAAGTCATTGTCATGACCACCCAGGTCACCCAGGAAGGCAGCAACATGTCTGTCTACGAAGTCGGCCAGAAGATCAAAAACGCCTTCGGTCTCATCGAATCCTACGATATGACCCTGGAAGCCACCGTCACCAAACTCATGTGGATCCTCGGCCAGACAAAAGACCACGACAAAGTCCGCGAAATGTTCTACGAGACGATCAACCATGATATTTTGTGGAATACAGGGAGACGGTAGATTACCGTGACTTTAAAAATGTATTTTAAAAGGGCATATCGGACAGGATTTTCTCCCATCCGATATGCCCTTCACTTATCACTTTCTCTTCCCGTTCAATATCTTTGAATTTCTTACAGCCTCTTATACCCCAATCTGGGGCAAAACATCCTATCATCCTCATAAAATTAAGGTGCTTCTGTGTTTTATTCCGCATCCTCCGCCAACGTATACGGAGTAACCTGGTAAACATAATAATTCAGCCAGTTCGTATACAGCGTGTTCGCCATATTTCTCCACAGGAGCGGCGGAACCGAGAACGGATCGTCGTGCTCGTAGTAGTGGAGCGGAAGTGCCGGATTCAGACCTTTGTTGAGGTCACGGTGATACTCATTGTTTAAGGTCATGCGGTCGTACTCCGGATGGCCCTGGACGAAGATCTGGCTGCCGTCCTGGTTCATCACGAGGAATACGCCTGCCTCGTCGGATTTCGCGAGGATCCGGAGTTCCGGATGCTTTAAGATATCCTCCTCGCGGACTTCCGTGTAACGGGAATGCGGGCACTTGAAGTAATCATCAAAACTTCTCAGGAGCGGAACCCGCTTGTCCAGCGCCTTCTGGGTAAAGATACCGGAAAGCTTCTTTTTCATCAGGTGCTTCGGGATTCCGTAATGATAATATAAGCCCGCCTGCGCGCCCCAGCAGAGATGCATCGTGGAGGTCATATGCGTCTTGCTCCACTCCATGATCTGCGTCAGCTCCGGCCAGTAGTTGACCTCCTCATACTCCATCAGTTCCACCGGTGCTCCGGTGATGATCATTCCATCGAAATGTTTCTTGCGGATCTCCGGGAAAGTCACATAGAATTTATTTAAGTGGCTCGCGGAGGTATGCGTCGACTCATGGGTCGACATCGTCATGTACGTACATTCCACCTGCAGCGGGGTGTTGGACAGCGCTCTGAGAAGCTGTGTCTCAGTGTCCTCCTTTAACGGCATGAGGTTTAAGATCAGGATCTCCAGCGGACGGATATCCTGGCTCTGGGCACGATCCTCATCCATGATAAATACGTTCTCACTCTCAAGGATCGCTCTTGCCGGCAATCCATTCTGTATTTTAATCGGCATTTTTTTCCTCTCCTATCATCTTCAGGAAATCCTCTTCGGAAAGGATCGGAATGCCAAGTTCTCTTGCCTTCTTATTCTTTGACGAATTGGATGTCACATCATTATTGATCAGATAACTGGTCTTCGCAGACACGGAGCCTGCGGCTTTTCCGCCGAGAGACTCGATCTTCTCCTGCAGTTCCTTGCGGTTCGCAAAATGTTCAACGGAGCCTGTGATCACGAAAGTCTTTCCGGCCAGCGTCTGTTCCTCATTTCTCACTTCATTTTCAAAAGTCAGATCCGCCAGCAGATGATCCAGTATCTCATTGTTCTTATCATTCTTAAAGTACTTCACCCACGCATCCGCGAGCACACCGCCGATCCCGTCGATGGAGCAAAGCTCCTCCGCGTCGGCCCCGCGCATGGCGTTCAGGTCAAAATCGAAATGGCGGCAGATCACTTTCGCATTCGCAAGACCGATCCCCGCGATCCCGAGTCCAAAGATCAGCCGCGGCAGCGTCGTATGGGACGCAGTCTTCGCCGCCTGAATAAGATTCTCATAGGATTTCTCCCCGAATCCCTCCATCGTCACGATGGCATCGCGGTGACGGTCCAGATGGAAGATATCATCGAATTCATGGATGAATCCCGCTGCGATAAACTTCTCCAGCGTCATCTCGGAAAGTCCGTCGATATTCAGCGCATCCCTGCTCACAAACAGGTCAAAGCTCTTGATCTTTTTCGCCTGACACTCCGGATTTGTGCAGTAGAGGGACTTCACATCATTCACACTGCGGATCTCCGTCGCCCCGCCGCAGACCGGACAGATCTTCGGGATATCACGGACGCCGCTTCTTGTCAGGTTGTCCGAGATCTGTGGGATGATCATGTTCGCCTTGTAGACCGTAATCCTGTCCCCGGCCCCCAGCTCCAGTCCTTCCATGATACTGATGTTATGGACACTGGCGCGGCTCACCGTCGTTCCCTCAAGCTCCACCGGTTCGAACACGGCGACCGGATTGATGAGTCCTGTTCTCGACGCACTCCACTCGATGTAGGAAAGCGTTGTCTCCTGGATCTCGTCCGCCCATTTGAAAGCGATGGAATCCCTCGGGAATTTCGCCGTCCGCCCAAGCGACTGTCCATAGGCGATATCATCATAAAGCAGTACAAGACCATCCGACGGGATATCGTAATGTTCGATCTTCTCCGCAAATCCGCGGACTGCATCGGAGAGTGTCTCTGCCGTCACCTCCACGAACTCGACCGTCTCAAATCCCAGGCCGGAGAGCCACAAAAACTGCTCTTTTCTCGAATTTTTAAAGTCAACGCCCTCCGCCCGCACCAGTGCAAACGCCATAAAACGGACGTTTCTGGATGCCGTGATCTCACTGTTCAGCTGGCGCACGGAACCGCTGCAGAGATTTCGCGGATTCTTGTACTTCGCATCCACATCTGCGATGGAATCGTTTAACTTTTCAAAATCTGAATAGCTGATGACCGCTTCCCCGCGCAGGATCAGCTGACCCTTATACGGGATCGAGGTCGGAATATTGATAAACGTCCGGGCATTCGGCGTGATCACCTCGCCGATCTCGCCGTTTCCGCGTGTGACCGCCTTCGCAAGGACCCCGTCCTCATATGTCAGGACCACAGTCAGCCCGTCCATCTTCCAGGACAAAAGTCCTTTCTGTCCGCCGAGCCATTCCCGAAGCTCGTCAACGCTTTTCGTCTTATTCAGAGAAAGCATCGGCCGCTCATGGCGCTCTTTCGGAAGTTCACTTAAGACTTCATATCCGACTTTCTGGGTCGGACTTCCGGCAAACACCGTCCCTGTCTCCTGTTCCAGTTTCAGGAGTTCGTCGTAAAGCCTGTCATATTCGAAGTTGCTCATGATCTCGCGGCTCTCCTGATAATAGGCTTTCGATGCCTCAGAGAGAAGCGGGATCAGCTCCTTCATCCTCTTGATCTTGTCGTCCATATTTTATGCTCCTTGCGCTCCGGCGCACCCGGTTTCCAGCTTTCCGGGGATGCGGGGACTTTCTTTTCCGGCTTCTTTTCGCTGTCCTCGCGGACATTTCTCCAGACCTTTCCGGTTCCGCTCTTCTTCTCGAACGGCTTTCTCTCACCATTTTTTACAAACGGTTTCCTGTCGTTCTTCTTTCCCTGATATCCGGAGCGGGCTGTTTTTCCGGCCGCTTTTGCCGGATCCACCAGTTTTCCGATCTTCGCAGCTTCTCTCGCCGGAAGATTCGTCGAACCTTCCACCAGTTTCATCAGATCGCTCAGCTCTTTTTCCGTCAGCTCCCGGTACTCCCCGCGCTTTAATGTACCCAGCTGGATGTTCATGATACGCACGCGTTTCAGATTCATCACATGATAATCGAGCGCACGGCACATCCGGCGGATCTGTCGGTTTAATCCCTGCGTCAGGACGATATGGAACGTGTGGCTTCCGGTCTTCCACGCGCGGCATGGCTTTGTCGTCACGTCGAGATCCTCAATGCGGACGCCTTCGCACATCTGCTTTAAAAATTCTTCCGTCACCAGATGATCGACAGCCACCGCGTACTCTTTTTCATGCGCATTTCCGCCGCGCAGGATCTTGTTGACGATATCTCCCTGATTTGTCATCAGGAGAAGTCCCTCGGAATCCTTATCAAGACGTCCGACCGGATAGATCCTCTGGGGATAGTTTAAAAACTCGACGATATTTTCTGCATGATCCTTATCCGAAGTCGTGCAGACGATCCCACGGGGCTTATTTACGATCAGGAATACCGGTTTTTCCTTCTCTCCCACCGGCTTTCCGTCACAGACCACCTTCTGTCCCGGGCGGATCTGCATTCCCATCACAGCAACTTCACCATCCACCATGACTTTTCCATTCTCCACAAGCCGGTCTGCCTCTCTTCTCGAGCAGACGCCTGCATCACTCAGATATTTATTTAAACGAATCGTTCCTTCCAATCTCTTTCTCCCTTTTTATATTCTCAACTGCAGCTTATTTGTTACAGTACACGGGCGCTCCATGAGCACGCACTGTAACGCTTATTTTCCTTTTTGGACCCATTATATCGTTTCCGGAGTATGAATGCAAGAAAAAACGCCCATCAGGGTCAGGACATTTTCCCGATCTGACGGACGCATAAAAAAATGCATCTGATAGGAATCGAACCTACGCACGCGGCTCCGGAGGCCACTGCTCTATCCACTGAGCTACAGATGCATCTCTAATAGTATACAATAATTTTTTGATTCATGCAAGGGGATGAGAATTATTTTTTTGTATATTTTTTCACTCAATTTTTCTAAACTAAGGATGCATGCGTCCTGGCACCTTCCGGAGTCCCGCGCGGTCGCTTACGATGATCTGCATCTTCGCATGAATGCGCGGCAGTTCCAGGTGCACTGCTTTTCCATTTCCCGGCTGCCGCGCTTTTCATATTTTTAATGCTTTCTTGAAAACAGATAGTAGGACGGAGTACGGTTTGCGCAGTCCTCTGCAAGAACTTTCAGGCTGCAGTAAACAAAGCCATCTACGGCTCTCGCTTTTCCATCCCTGCCCGGCTCCTCATATTTTCCTTCTTTATAGGACGGATCCAGAATGCACGCCTCATTGTCATCGGCCGATACAACGAGGATGTAATGTCCTCCATGAGTGAACACCCCGGTATACCCTTCCCGGTCTCCGCCGGAATTTGCGATGGCGAGTCCGCCTTTTGCCAGGTGCGCCTTCAGTTCATTCAGATCACTCGTTTCCCCATAATTCAGGTTAAACCTTTCCGCAACGACGGGGCCCAGGATCTTCAGGCTCGTTCCGATCTCACGGTTCGCGCCAACCTCATTGGATAATTTCAGGCAGTCTGTGAGTTCATAGGTTGACAGAGTCAGCGCATCCACCATCATGCACAGACAGCTCGGTCCGCAGCCTGCTGCAGCCACATTCCGCTTCTCCTCCGGCACTCCGCCGTGGTCCAAATTATGTTCATAGGGGATATCTCTGTGTTCTAACTGATTGATATATTTCATTACAACTGCTCCTTCCGATTGCCGCATGTACCATGCTTTTGATTTTCCTATCGTACCACCGGAATCTTAAAACAACAAGATATATTTTTATTTCCCGGCTGATGTCCGAGCCTTTTGCAGATGATCACCGATTTTCCCCATATTCCTTCGCGCCTCATTGATTTTTCTTCCCGATTCTGCTACAATGGCATGGAACTTTTTGATAAAGATGCCAGACAGGAGATAGAGAAATGAATGTAACAGATTTTAACTTTGAACTGCCGCCGGAACTGATCGCGCAGGATCCGCTTGAGGACCGTTCTGCTTCCCGGCTGCTTGTATTAGATAAAAAGACCGGAGAAATGGAACACCGTCATTTCCGCGATATTCTGCATTACCTGAAAAAGGGCGACTGCCTTGTTATCAACGATACAAAAGTTATCCCGGCGCGTCTCATGGGACATAAGGTCGGAACAGATGCCGGAATCGAAGTTCTTCTTTTAAAGAGAAAATCCGACAATGTCTGGGAAACTCTTGTAAAGCCGGGTAAAAAGATGAAGGTCGGCGCAGAAGTATCCTTCGGTGACGGACTTTTAAAAGGAAAAGTCATCGATGTCGTCGATGAAGGAAACCGCCTGATCCAGTTTGAATATGACGGGATCTTCGAGGAGATTCTTGACAAGCTTGGCCAGATGCCGCTGCCCCCGTACATCACGCACCAGTTAAAAGATAAGAACCGCTATCAGACTGTATACGCGAAACATGAGGGCTCTGCAGCTGCCCCGACAGCCGGTCTGCATTTCACAAAGGAGCTTTTGCAGGAGATCGAGGACATGGGAGTTAAGATCGCTCATGTAACACTTCACGTAGGTCTCGGAACCTTCCGCCCGGTAAAGGTCGATACCATCGAAGATCATCACATGCACTCTGAATTCTATATCGTAGAGGAGTCCGAGGCAAAGAAGATCAACGATACCAAGGCAGACGGCGGACGCGTGATCTGTGTCGGAACTACGAGCTGCCGTACCCTGGAATCTGCAACCGGCGATGACGGGATCCTGAAAGCCGGAAGCGGCTGGACTGAGATCTTTATCTATCCGGGATACAAATTTAAGATTCTGGACTGCCTGATCACAAACTTCCATCTCCCGGAATCCACTCTCGTAATGCTCGTATCCGCACTTGCCGGACGGGAACACATTCTGAACGCATATCAGGAAGCAATCCGTGAAAAATATCGGTTCTTCAGTTTTGGAGATGCGATGTTTATTCATTGACCAATGATGTCAAAGATCCCTGTGTGACTTTCCGATCACACAGGGATCTTTTGGGGTTACAGCAACCTTTTTTGTTCTCCGGAAAATTTTCCTGCTCTCCTGCTGCAGGGCACCCGGCTCTGTCAGAGCACATCCTTTTTCCAGAGAATCCAGAATAACGATCAATCCAACGGAAATACCACAGTAAGCAGCATCTTGAAATCTTCTTTTGCAAACACTGCATGCGGTTTCTTCGCCGGCATAACGAGAACATCTCCGGCTTTGCAGATATGTTCCACACCGTCTACGGTGAACTGACCGACGCCTTCGATCACATGAACCATCGCATCGCCGGTAGAATCGTGCGTGCTGATCTCCTCACCTTTGGAGAACGCAAACAATGTCAGACTAACTGCCTTATTCTGGGCAAGTGTCTTGCTGACGATCTGTCCCGGTGCTGCTGTGATCTGAGAAGCAAGGTTTAAAACTTTTTCATGGTCGATATTTTTGATAAAAGCCATTTTTCTTTTTCCTTTCCGTCCGGATCTTACCATGATCCGTCTCTTAAACTGGATCAGTCTTGCCGGATTCCAGGGGCAAAGATCTTTCTGTGGGCAGACTTGCATCAGAGTTCTGACTTTTGCCCCCTGGGATTATATTATTGCTATTCTACCACGATATCTTCCTTTTGTATGTTGTAAATACAACATTTTTTCGTCCGAGTGTCAATTTCAGGGGGCAATTCTTGTGAATCATCACGATTGATTTTCGAACTGGATTTCGATAGAATACACCTATCCTTTTATTTACGCGAACAACGAGCCAAAGTCCGCGCTTACGCGAGACCTTGGCGACTGTCGCGATAACAAGTGAAAACTCGCGAAGCGTGTTTTCACTTGTTTTACATCCGTAACGGTCCAATCCTTTCCTTACAAAAATTTCCATCGGCAGCTTCTTCCCGATGTCTGGCCACCAACCTGTAAACTCCGGGACCAGCTTCATCCCCTGGATCCGTCCGGCTGGATCGTTACACACATTCTATTCTTACACGTCACAAATATCAAATCTATGAATCTGAAAACACATCAGGAGGTATTACAATGAACTACGAAGAATTCTGTGCTGCACTGCAGGAAGAGCTTTTTAACATGCTTGACACCGGCTATTCCATTCACCGGGAACACGTTCTGAAAAACAACGGGGTCGTCCTCGACTCCCTGGCTCTCTTAAAAGCAGGAAAACACTGCTCTCCCGTGATCTCCCTTGAGATGCTGTACGAACAGTTTGAAAAAGGACATTCTATGTCCGAGCTCTGCGATTACATGGTATCGATCACTGATACGGAACTTCCGCTCTCCGTGGCGGGTCTAACTTCCCTGAACCATTTTGAAGATTTCCGGGACCGGATCACCTGTCGTCTCGTCGCCCAGGATAAAAACGAGGAACTTTTAAAGACGATTCCCTGGATCCCCTGCCTTGATCTCGCGGTCATCTTCTCCCTGGTCATAGAATCTGAAGGGGAAACTCAGATCAGCTCCGTCATCACAAACGTGGTGTCCGCGTCCTGGAACTTGACGCCGGAAGATCTTTTTTCGCTTGCAGCGGAAAATACTCCCCGAATCTATCCGGCAAATTTCCGGCGCCTTGAGACAGTGATCGAGGAATACTTCCCCGGTTCCATCGATTTTGTTCCGGAAGACTGCCCGGTTCCGACGCTCTATGTCCTTACCAACTGTTCCGCTCACCACGGAGCCGCCTGCGTACTCTATCCGGACAAATTAAAAGACCTCGCGGATGCGTTTGGGAAAGATCTTCTCATCCTTCCCTCCAGCATCCACGAGGTCCTGATCATTGCTGATTCTGAAGCTTTTACGGAACGTGATTACCATGTCTTCTGCAATACGATCCGGAATGTCAACCGCGAGTCGATCCTGCCGGAAGACTTTCTCTCTGACCATCTGTACCGCTACCGCAGAGAAACCGACCGGATGGAGATCTACGCTGACAACTCCGAAGCTCTTTTGTAGATCCCGCCTGCCGCACACCTCCCACAAAGCTTCCAACGAGCCCACCGCCTAATTTCTTCTCGCATGACTTCCTTCATGATAGAGATGTACGAGATTTACGACAGAATCTGTAATAAAGATCGCCAGGGCGATCGCTCCTGCGGTATGAAGTGTTGAGATCAGGTAATGCGTGGAAAGCGCCTGATCTCCCTGGATCAGATAATATACAGTCCGGTAAATCCCTGCTCCCGGAACTGTCGGAAGGATTCCCGCGATCAGGAAAACCGTCACCGGAGCTTTCTTGATCCTTGCCAGGATATGACTTAAAAATGCCATTGCAAGGATTGAAAAAAACGTTGCCTGAAGAGTGGAATGTGTCAGGTTATTGATCACCAAATACGCCCACCAGGCGAAACCGCCGGAAAATGCGGCATATGGTAAAAATCGCTTTGGAGTTTCCGTCAGGATCGAGAACATCGCGATCGCCCAGAACGCACTGAATACCTGTATGATCATAAAAGTCCTCCTTCCAGACTGCGTGCAGCGACAAGTCCTGCTCCGACTCCAAATGCTACCGCAAGTCCCACAACGATCGCCTCGAGGATCCGCGCAGAACCGGCAGCATAATCGCCGTTCAATGTATCACGAATCGCCGTCGTAAACGTCACCCCGGGGACAAGAGGCATAACAGCGCTGACAATGATCGTATCAGAATTCAGCCCCGGATAGGAATGACAGACCGTCATGGCTGAAAATGCCAGCACAAAGGCGCCAAAGGCATTAAAACAGAAATCGTTGAATTTCAGCGCCTTTCCGATCCAGGCCGCGACCGCAAGGCAGACACCGACTACGATCGATGCCAGAAAGTCTCCAAAGGATCCGCCGAACATGGGGGCAAAAAACGCCGAAACCCCAACGTACCCCAGTCCCTGTGTCAGCCAGTCATACTGGATCGTCTTCGGTGACTGGATCTCACGCAGCTGTCTCAGCGCCTCCTCCACGGTGATCTTTCCCTCACAGAAATGGCGCGACACATCATTCACCAGACAGATCCGGTTGATACTTGTACACCGGTCCGCGACACGTTTGACCCGGGTCAGCGGTTCCTTATTCGGATCGCTTAACGTGACAAAGATTCCTGTTCCATATACGATCGTCTCCGTCTGCTCATACTCGGAGCGTTTCAACATATGGTTCATAGTATCTTCCACTCTGTAGATCTCCGCGCCGCTGACAAGCATGAGCTCACCTGCCAGCACCACGGCCTCAAGCAAAGTTTTTTCGTTCATCTGTTACCCCTTTTACCCCTTCAGATTCTTGTTCCGATCCACGGTCAGTAATTTCACAGAGTCTGACATATCAGCGCAAACCTGACCGTGATTTGTTGCACTGTTCTCTTTTCACCCACTTATTCTTCTAATGACTGCTTCCTTTGAGTGCTCGTCAGAAGATGGGAGCTTCTCAATATTTTTGCTCTGTCAAAGATCACAGACGGCTTCCGATCTGGAATACGACAAATGCCGCCATCCAGGCGAGTACCAGCTGGAATACGACCATCCCCAGGGTCCATTTCCAGGACTGTGTCTCACGTTTGATCGTGGCGATCGTGGCGATACACGGTGTATAGAGAAGGCAGAATACCATCAGTGCATACGCGTTGACAGCCGTGAATCCCGTTCCCCCAAGGATTCCGAAAAGTTCTGCCATTCCTGCTGCCGAGTTGATGTTTGTGATCCCGTAGAGTACGGACATACTTGAAACAACAACCTCCTTAGCGGAAATTCCTGAGATCAGCGCTACCGCGATCTGCCAGCTTCCGAGTCCGACCGGTTTTAATACCGGCACCAGGATCTGACCGAATTTTGCAGCAAAGCTGTCCGCAACGTTTGTGATGAATCCGGTCGGTCCCACATTCATGACAAACCATAAAATGATCGATGCGAGAAAGATCGTTGTTCCTGCCTTTGTCAGATAATCCTTTACTTTCTCCCAGACGTAGATCGCTACAGTTCTCAAGTTCGGGATCTTGTATTCCGGAAGCTCGATCAAAAGGGCATTTTCTGTCTTGCTGTCTGTCGTTTTATGTACGATCAGCGCAATGATGATCGCCATCGCAACTCCGACAAGGTACAGGGAATATGCCACTAACATCGCCGACTTCGGAAAAAACATATCAGCAAGGAGTACATAGATCGTCAGCCTTGCTGAACATGACATAAATGGCGTGATGAGGATCGTCTTTAAACGGTCTCTCTGGTTTTCCAACGCTCTTGTCGCCATGACTGCCGGAACCGTACAGCCAAATCCTAACAGCATCGGAAGGAACGCACGACCGGAAAGTCCGACCATTCCCATCGTCTCATTCATGACATATGCCACTCTCGCCATATATCCGCTGTCCTCAAGGAATGCAAGTGCGAGAAAAAGAATAAAAATATTCGGCAGAAATGTCAGGATTCCTCCGACTCCAGCAAGTGCACCATCAACAACAAGGGAGATCACCCAGTCGGAGGCACCCGCAGCCTGCAGCCCTGAAAGTACACTCGACGATAAAAGTTCCAGTCCCTGTTCAAAGTAACCTTTCAGGAAATCTCCGACGGTAAACGTCAGGAAAAATACAAGTGCCATGATCCCGAAAAATACCGGAATTCCAAGAACCGGATGCGTCAAAAGACGATCCACCCGATCCGTCATCTGTGATTTTTCTTCTTTGTTAAAGAGACATTCGTTGACAACCGATTCCACATAGTCATACTTTTCATTGATGATCTCTTTTTCCAGAGTTTCCGGAACGATACTCTCAAATTCGATCGGATGGTCCTTCATGACCTCCTTATCGTACTCGAGCATCTTGATCGCATGCCAGCGAAGGTTCGTCAGGTCCGGATATTTTTCACGGAGAAGATCCTCTACTCTCTGGATCCGGTCTTCGATCGTCCTGTCATAGTGAACGATCACCCCCTGCGGTCCTTCCTCATAATGATGTACCACTGCATGCATCAGAACATCGAGTCCTGTCCTCTTTCTCGCTGATACCGGAACGACCGGGATCGAGCCCAGCATCTCCGGGAGACGGTGAAGATCGATCTCCATTCCGCGCTCTTCGATGATATCCATCATGTTGAGTGCCAGAATTACTGGTTTCTTTAATTCCAGAAGCTGCAGCGTCAGATACAGATTTCGTTCCAGTGAGGACGCGTCAACGACGTTGATGATCACATCCACATCGTCCTCCTCGATACAGCGCCTTGTGACGAGTTCTTCCATTGTATAGGAAGTCAGGCTGTAGATACCCGGCGTATCGATCACATGGATCTTTCTGCCCTTATAGCTCGTCTCTCCTTCCACCCGCTCTACCGTAACGCCGGGCCAGTTTGCCACTTTTAATTTTGCACCGGTAAATGCATTGAACAAGGTTGTCTTTCCGCAGTTCGGGTTTCCCACAAAACAGACATTGATCGTTCTTTCTGTTCCACTCATGATGCCGCCTCCTCTTTAACTTCGATCCCGCCTGTGATCCGCCTTCCAAGCGCCAGACGGGTTCCGCGGACTTTGATGATCATCGTTCCGCTGTTTTTCTTGTTCATCACAAGAAGAGGAGTATTCTCATTTACACCCAGCGCCTCCAGACGCCGGTTGATCGCATCTTCCACATGAACCGATTCGACCAGGTACGTTGTGCCAATCTTTCCTTCATAAAGTTTCATCCTGTGTCCATCCTTCATTATCATAGTCGATAGCAGTCTTCCTGTCATCTGGAAATATTGTATTCTTATTGAGAATAATTGTCAATAATCGTATTCCGGTACATTCGTCCGCACGGTGCGGGCAAAGGCATGTGTGCACATATCAAAAAGACTGAGAGCTTCTGTCTCCCAGTCCTTTTTCCTTTTTTATAGCAGTCACATACCTTCGTCTGTAAAATCCTTCCACGGCATTTCCCCGGAATACAAAATATTTCTTCTTCCTGCTGTGCGTTCTAATGATCCTCCAGTTCCAGCAGCATCTGTTTCACTTCCTTCATCCGGTCACGCAGCTTAGCTGCTTCCTCAAAGTTCAGTTCCGCTGCCGCCTGGCGCATCTTCTTTGTAAGTTCCTTTACAAGTTTCTCCAGTTCCCTTGCATCCATAGACTCCGGATCTTTCTTAAATTCTTCCTCATTCGCGCTGACTGCCTTTGAGATCGCGATCAGATCACGGACTGCTTTTTTGATCGTCTGCGGGGTAATTCCATGTTCCTCATTGTACTTCTGCTGGATCTCCCGGCGGCGATTTGTCTCGTCGATGGCGGCCCGCATGGAATCTGTGATCGTATCTGCATACATGATGACATGACCTTCCGCGTTTCTGGCCGCACGCCCGATCGTCTGGATCAGGGATGTCTCTGAACGAAGAAATCCTTCTTTATCCGCATCCAGGATCGCAACAAGCGTGATCTCCGGGATATCGAGTCCCTCTCTGAGAAGGTTAATTCCAACAAGGACATCAAAGACGTCCAGACGCATATCCCGGATGATCTCCGCACGCTCCAGCGTATCAATATCCGAGTGCAGATATTTTACACGAATTCCGGCTTCCCTGATATAATCCGTCAGGTCCTCCGCCATACGCTTTGTGAGCGTCGTGATGAGAACTTTATTGTGCTTTTCCACTTCTTTATTGATCTCGCCCACCAGATCATCGATCTGTCCTTCCACCGGACGGACAGAGATTTCCGGGTCCAGAAGCCCTGTCGGGCGGATGATCTGCTCCGCACGCAGGAGTTCATGTTCCGCCTCATAAGTGGACGGCGTCGCCGACACGAACATCATCTGGTTGATATGTGTCTCAAACTCCTCAAAATTCAGCGGACGGTTATCAAGTGCGGACGGCAGACGGAAGCCATAATCCACCAGTGTCTTTTTTCGCGATCGGTCACCAAAATACATGCCGCGGACCTGCGGAAGCGTAATATGGGACTCGTCCACAATGATCAGAAAATCATCCGGAAAATAGTCGAGCAGCGTACACGGTGGCTGCCCCGGTGCGGAACCCACGAGATGGCGGGAATAGTTCTCGATCCCGGAGCAGAATCCAGTCTCCCTCATCATCTCCACGTCAAAGTTTGTCCGCTCAGCGATCCTCTGTGCCTCCAGAAGCTTATCCTCACTTTTAAAGAAGGTTACCTGCTCCTTCATCTCTGCAAGAATATTCTCAGTCGCACGCATCATCTTTTCCTTCGGAACGACATAGTGGGATGCCGGGAAGATCGCCACATGTTCCAACTGTGCCTTCACCTCTCCGGTCAGCGCCTCGATCTCTATGATCCGGTCCACCTCGTCCCCGAAGAACTCGATCCTGTACGCCTCACTTCCGGAGTATGCCGGAAATACTTCCAGCACATCTCCTCGCACACGGAAACTTCCTCGTTTAAAATCCATCTCATTTCTTGTATACTGGATATCGATCAGTTTGTGGATCACTTCATCTCTGTCTTTTTCCATTCCAGGGCGCAGCGAGATCACCATGTTCTTATAATCGATCGGGCTTCCCAGACCATAGATACACGATACCGAAGCTACAATGATCACATCATTCCGCTCAGAAAGGGCCGCTGTCGCAGAATGGCGCAGCTTATCGATCTCATCGTTGATCGCGGAGTCCTTTTCAATATAAGTATCCGTCGACGGCACATAGGCCTCCGGCTGATAGTAGTCGTAATAGGATACAAAGTATTCCACCGCATTATTTGGGAAAAACTCCTTCATCTCCGAATAAAGCTGTGCTGCCAGCGTCTTATTGTGCGCGATCACAAGTGTTGGTTTATTCAACTGCTGGATCACGTTCGCCATCGTAAATGTTTTACCGGATCCAGTCACACCGAGCAGTGTCTCAAACTGATTGCCTTCCCTGAAGCCTTTTACCAGCTGTTCGATTGCCTGCGGCTGGTCACCGGTCGGCTGATATTCTGATACAAGTTCAAAATGATCCATGGTTTCCTCCTGATTCGGTCTATTTCATCTTTTTTAGTTTCATGCTTCTTTCATATTATTCCGGTCTCGCATCCTGGAATTAAAAATATATTTAACTGCTTTTAAGTATACCATGTCTATATAGAAATGTACAGTTATTTTCGAACTTATGTTCTATTTTCCATTTGCTCCCGCTATCCTACGCCCCGCACGTATATTGCACGTAAAAAGGCGGTGTCCCCATTCTCCCTCTATCGGAAGTCGGAAACGCCGCCTTAGCGGTTCATATTATGGGAAACTGCTGTTTCTCATTTTTTAAATCAGTCGTCCAGCTCGTCCTCGCCTACAATCTCGTCGTACTCTTCAGTGTCGAGAAGTTCATCGAACGCATCAGCAACGATCTCGTACTCCTCGTCGCTCTCGATGTTCTGGATATCCGGAGTTCCATTGATCTCTGTGTAGCGGTATAAGTATACCTCGCCATCCTCAGCCTCATTTCCGTCTAACGGAAGAAGCGCGATATATTCCTTATCAGCCGCCTCAAAGATCGTAAGGACCACGCACTCTAACTCGGTTCCGTCATCCAGTGTCAGAGTCACGGTCATCTCCTCATCGTTTGCAGCATCCTGATTCATATTTTTGTCCTTTGCCATAAGCTCAAATTCCTCTCATTTCCGGCATCCTGCCGTTTCTTGCAGCGGTTCTTTTCTGTCACGGCTGCCATTTTTTATAGGATACCAGTAAACTGCCATAAAATCAATAGAAAGAATTGCTACTTTTAAAAAGAAGCGATCAGTACGTTACTGCACACGGTAGGAATTTTCTGAACTGAAAATTCCGTACAATACAGTTGTGACAGCAGATTTTGCCGATTCGGAATGCGAAGCATCGGCAAAATCCTGTTACAGTGCGCGGGCATGGAGTGCCCGTGTACTGTAACGTCAGTACTCAACTCCCCGTCTCGCCATGATCCCGCGGTCAAACGGATGCTTTCTCTTACAGATCTCCGAGACATAATCCGCTGCCGCGATCAGCTTCTCCGACGGATCTCTCCCAGTGAGAACGATCTCCAGCCCGTCCGTCTGATCTCTTCCGGGGCGGTTTTCAAGAAATTCCAGGACATCGCGTTCCGGAACCATCCCGTAATTTACAGCCGCCATGATCTCATCAAACACCACCAGATCCGCATGTTCCGCGAGTTTCACCGCTTCGCCAAACAGCTCTCTGTGGTATGCCGCACATTCCCTTTTCGTCTCTTCATCCATCGACCGGACAAAGCCAAATGTTTTCCGGCACGGGATCAGCGTAACCTCCGGGATTTTCTTTAAAATTTCCACTTCCCCGGAATTGTCCGTCTTTAAAAATCTCGCGATCACCACGCGTTTTCCGCATCCTGCCGCCCGGACGGCCAGTCCGACCGCCGCGCTCGTTTTTCCTTTTCCATCTCCGCAGTAAATATGAACAAGTCCCATGTTTCTCCTCGCTTTTTAAAACAGAGTGCAAAGTGCAGTAATTCCGTGAGGAATTTGTCAACTTGCGCTGACCAGAATTGCTCACCAGGTCCCACGTACATTCGACTTGATCACAGTCCTGCTTCCTCCACAAACCGGGAAACATCCGTCTTCCTGTGATACCGCTCCTTCACCGCCGCTACATGAAGCCGGTCCTTCGCACGTGTCAGGGCGACATAGAACAGCCGTCTCTCCTCCTCGATATCCGCCGGCAGACCCGCTTTATGGTGTGGAACGATCCCCTCATTCGCATCAACCACAAAGACGACCGGATATTCCAGTCCCTTTGCACTGTGCATCGTTGACAGAGTCACGCGGTCTTTCGTCTCCTCGCGCTCTTCCTGATTCTGCTTCTTTAATTCTTCCTCATACCGGGCCGCATGTTCCTTCCACTCCACAAAGGTTGCAAATTCCGCCGCGCTCTCCGCGAGCTTATCTGCCGTCTCGAAAAGTTCCTCCGGCTTCATTCGCCTGAATTCTGCATAGGACCGCAGATAGTCATCGTATCCGATCGCCTTCCGGATATAGTTGACTGCCGCCACAGGCTTTAACGGCGCCATTGCGCGAAGATCCGCCTCCAGGTCACAGATCCGCTCCTCCATCCAGTCCCTATCCTGGTAAAAGGATTTCAGGCGGTCAAAGGATACGATCGGCGTATCAAAGGCATCCCTGCTGAAATACCGGTTTGGCCGGTTCATGATCCTGTAAAAATCGGATCTTTTCCTGCTGCCCGCCGCGATCTCCATGTAGGCGAAGAGATCCTTCGCGATCCAGTGGCTGTAAAGATTCGGGATCACATCCCGCAGCTTAAACGGAATATTATAGCCCATCAGCCGCTCCGCCATCAGGCCGGAATTTGCCCCTGTTCGGAACAGTACCGCGATCTCGCTCCACTGATACCCGGCATCATGGTACGCGCGGATACTCTGCGCCACCGTGTCCATCTCATGTCCGGGATTATCGAAAACCCGGAAATCCACCGGACGTCCGGATCCCCGGAACGGCTCCAGCTTCTTCTCAAACCGGACCTTATTGTGCTCAATAAGGCGAAGAGAGGTCTCCACGATTTCCTTTGTAGACCTGTAATTCGTTCCCAGAAGCACCCGTTTTGTCCCCGGAAAATCCTTTTCAAAGCCGAGCATGATCTCCGGCTTCGCCCCGCGGAACCGGTAGATCGACTGGTCATCATCTCCGACGATAAAGAGATTGTTCTCCGGCAGTGCCAGCATCCGGACAACCTGATACTGAAGAAGGTTAATATCCTGGAACTCATCCACGAGAATATACTTAAACTTCTTCTGCCATGCTGCCAGGATGTCCTTCCGCTCCGTAAACAGCTCATGGCACATGACGAGCATATCGTCGAAGTCGATCTTTCCCGTCGTTTTCAGCATCTCATCATACCCGTCATAAAGCTTTTTAAACCACTCTTCCGGGCAGTTCTGGGAATAGTAGTACTTCAGATCCAGGCGCTCGCCTTTTACGTAGCTGATCTCATTGATGATGGAGGAGATAAATTCCGCCTCGTCCTCGACCTCCATCTCTGATTCATCGAGAAACTTCTTAAAATACTGGCGTTTTTCCTCCCCGCTGATCACATTTCCGGCAGGGAAACGGTACGCCCACTTTAAAATATGGTAAAAGACCGAGTGAAAGGTTCCAAAGCTCACACGGGAACCTGCCGCCTCCAGAGACGTCCCGCAGGCTTCGCGCCTCCGGGGACCAGGATCATCAGTTCCAAAAAAGGGCTTTTCCGCCCCCGTCCGGCTCCCGCCTGCTCTCTGCTCCGCCTGTTTCCGCTTTTCGTCTTCTTCCCTCGCCAGTCTCAGAAACCGTTCCTTCATCTCCGTGGCCGCCGCTTTTGTGAACGTAATGACAAGAATGCCGGAGGGGTCAACGCCCGCCTCCAGCAGTCTCTTGATTCTGTGTGTAATTACTGTCGTTTTTCCGGACCCCGGACCCGCGAGGACCATCATCGGTCCATCCCGGTGTTCCAGGGCCGTCATCTGTGCCTGATTAAAATCCATTATTCTGCTGCTTCCAGAAGTTCGATTCCCTTCTTAATACGAGCCAGAGACTCCTCTTTTCCGATGATCTCCATGATCTCAGTAGCGCCTGCCGGAGTCATCTGCTTTCCGGACACTGCGGTACGGATCGGCCACATTACGAAGCCTGTCTTTACGCCCTTATCGGCAACGTATTTGGAAAGAGCCTCAAAGAGAGCGTCATTGCTGAAGTCATCCTGCGCCTCAAGGATCGGAAGAACTTCCTTCAATGTCTCTAAGGAGTTCTCTTTTGTTGTCTTCATCTTCTTATGAACATACATATCTGCGCTGTATTCCGGCATTTCCTCGAAGAAATCGATCTGATCCGCGATATCGAGCAGAGTCTCAATTCTTGTCTTTACCATTCCGGCGATCTTCTTTAAATTCAGCGGTTTCTTGATCACAGCCTCAAGGTACGGTTTTGCGATCTCGAAGAACTTGTCATCATCCATCTTCTTGATGTACTCACCGTTCATCCAGCGGAGCTTTGTCATATCAAAGACAGCCGGAGACTTGCTCATATTGTGGTAATCGAACTCTTTTACAAGCTCCTCAAGTGTAAAGAACTCCTGGTTGTTTGCCGGAGACCATCCTAAAAGGGCAACGAAGTTTACGATCGCCTCTGTTAAGAATCCCTGCTCAAGAAGATCCTCAAAGGAGGAATGTCCGCTTCTCTTACTTAATTTCTTGTGCTCCTCGTTTGTGATGGTCGGGCAGTGTACATAGATCGGAACCTGCCAGCCAAATGCCTCGTAGAGACGGTTGTATTTCGGAGAGGAGGAAAGGTACTCATTTCCGCGGACAACGTGTGTGATCTTCATCAGATGGTCGTCCACAACGTTTGCGAAGTTGTAGGTCGGATATCCATCGGATTTGATGAGGACCATGTCGTCGAGTTCTGCGTTGTCTACTGTGATATCTCCGTAGATCTCGTCATGGAATGTGGTGGTTCCCTCTTTCGGGTTGTTCTGGCGGATAACGAACGGCATTCCCGCCTTTAAGTTTGCCTCTACCTCTTCTTTGGAGAGATGCAGGCAATGCTTATCGTAAACCATGATCTCCTCACCGTTTACGGTCTTCTTTAATGTATTTAAGCGCTCCTGGGTACAGAAGCAGTAGTAAGCCTCACCTTTTTCCACAAGTTTTTTCGCATATTCCATGTAGATCCCGGCTTTCTGACGTTCACTCTGAACGTACGGACCGTAGCCGCCGTCCTTATCCGGACCTTCGTCATGGACCAGGCCTGTCTCTGCCAGTGTGCGGTAGATAATGTCCTCGGCGCCCTCAACGTGGCGCTCCTGGTCTGTATCCTCGATACGGAGAATGAAATCTCCGCCCTCGTGCTTCGCGATCAGGTATGTGTAAAGAGCTGTTCTTAAATTACCTACATGCATCCGGCCGGTCGGGCTCGGCGCAAATCTTGTTCTTACTTTTTCCATAATCCATACTCCTGTTAATATATATTTATCCGCGGATAAGTCCGCAGACAGACATTCTTATCATTTCCATCCTCTACACCGTCATATCCAGCAGATGGCACGCCAGATTAAAGTACACCATCAGACTCACCGCATCCACGATCGTCGTGATCATCGGCGACGCCATGATCGCCGGGTCAAGTTTTAATACTTTCGCCCCGATCGGCAGCGTGCATCCGATCGTCTTCGCGACGATAACGGTACAGAAAAGACTCATCACAACCGTCAGACAGATCATCGTATTTCCCGGGTACTGGATCATCAGGCGGATAAAATTGACCACCGCCAGCACAAATCCGACGATCAGACCGACCCGTACTTCCTTCCACACGACTTTCAGGATATCCTTCGGCTCGATATCACCGACAGCCATACCACGGATGATCATCGTGCTGCTCTGGCTTCCGGAGTTTCCGCCGGTATCCATTAACATCGGGATAAAGCTCACGAGAAGCGGGATCGCCGCAAAGGCATTCTCGTATTTTACAAGGATCCCACCTGTGATCGTACTGGAAAGCATTAAGATCAGAAGCCACGGGATCCTGTTCTTCGCCAGCGTGAATACGCCCGTCTTTAAATACGGCTTTTCACTCGGCAGCATCGCCGCCATCTTCTCGAAGTCCTCGGTCGCCTCTTCCTCCATGACTTCCATGACATCGTCGACCGTGATGATCCCGACCAGACGGTCCTCACTGTCCACGACCGGCATGGAGAGAAGTCCGTACTTGTTCATCGTATCGGCCACAAGCTCCTGGTCATCGGTCGTCTTCGCTTTGATGACGTGCGTGTCCATGATATCGCCGACCTGGCGCTCATACGGCTGAAGGAGAAGGTCCTTTACCGTGATCACACCGTCCAACATCCTTTTTTCGTCCATCACATAGCAGGTGTAGATTGTCTCGGAATCTACTGCGTGATGGCGGATGTAGGCGAAACACTGCTCCACCGTCATGTTCTTTTTCAGTCCGATATACTCGGCTGTCATGATACTTCCGGCACTGTTCTCCGGATAGTTTAAGAACTGGTTGATGAGCTTTCTCGTCTCCGGCTTCGTGTTCTGTAAAACACGGCGGACCACCGTCGCCGGGAGTTCTTCCACCAGGTCAACGGCATCATCCACATAGAGCTCATCCACGATCTCGGAAAGCTCCTTATCTGTGATGCTGTTGATGATGTGGCTCTGCTTGTCCACCGGAAGCTCGGCAAATACCTCGGTCGCCAGCGCCTTCGGCAGCATCCGGAACACGATTACGGTGCGCTCAGAGTCCAGTTCTTCGATGAACGATGCGATATCCACCTCGTTCAGTTCCACAAGCTCTTCCTTCAGCAGGCGGTATTTTTTTTCCTCTGCCAGCTCCAGAAGATGCTCCATGTCAAATGTTTCATTTCCATCATTCGGCATTTTCTTTTCCCCCACAATCTGTTATTTCTGCCCGGAATTTCCGGCAAAGATTCATGCGATCATGGAGACAAAGCCATTGCATCCGGTAAATCCAAAGACACCGGTTACAACTGAACAGATTGATTTCGGCAACACACATAACAGCAGCCCCCGGTCATGCGTATTGCCACCGGTTCAGGGTGTGCGTCTGCCTCCATCGTATGACTTCGACCTTCCATTATGTGTTCACTTCCTTTCTCTGTCCTTTCCATTATAAGAAAATTTTACCCAATTGGCAACCTGTTACGCAATTTTTCGCACAAAAAAGGGTAAAAAAAGTCCCAGGAAACACCTGGTTCCCTGGGATTCTGAAACTTGTTTTTGCAGATTAAGCTCTGGAAAGGTACTCACCAGTACGTGTATCGATCTTAACGCGATCACCCTGGTTTACGAATAACGGAACGTTGATCTGAGCGCCTGTCTCAAGAGTAGCCGGCTTTGTTGCGCCTGTAGCTGTATCGCCCTTGAAGCCCGGCTCTGTATCTGTTACTTCAAGCTCTACGAATAACGGAGCCTCAACAGAGAATACCTTGCCGTTGTAGGAGCAGACTTTAACAGTCTCGTTCTCTTTTACGAACTTTAATGCATCGCCAACAACATCTGTGGATAATGCGATCTGCTCGTATGTGTTAACATCCATGAAGTTATAAAGGTCGCCGTCTGCATACAGATACTGCATGTCCACACGGTCGATTCTTGCTGCCGGGAATTTCTCGGTCGGACGGAAAGTTCTCTCAACAACACCGCCGTTGATCACGTTTTTTAATTTTGTTCTAACGAAAGCAGCGCCTTTACCCGGTTTTACATGCTGGAACTCTAAGATCTGTACGACCTGTCCATCAATTTCGAGTGTAACGCCATTTCTGAAATCACCTGCTGATACCATAAATGATAATCCTCCTTAAAACTGTTTCCAATTATTTTATTTCACATTTCACGCTAATAGCTGATTCTATCCTATTCTATACTATTCTACTGCGGTTTTCAACTATTTTTTGCAAAAATCCCCGGCTGTCTGCCCCATTTTTTTCAATCGTTTCCTGTAAAACGCGAGAACTATCACCTCGAGATAGCGTTTCAGGACGATCTGGATCTCCTCTTTGGGATTGATCGGCTTTACGAGGATCGAGTAGAGGCCTGTCCGGTTTGCGCCCCAGACATCCGTAAAAAGCTGATCCCCGACGAACAATGTCGTGTCGCGGTCTGTTTTCATCCGTTCCATGGCCCGCTCATATCCTTTTCTCGACGGTTTTCCGCCCTTAAAAATATAGGGACTCCCCACCTTGTCAGCGAACGGAGATACCCGCGGCTCTTTATTGTTGGAAAGGATGCAGGTCGAAAACCCGATCGCGCGGAGCCGCTCAAACAATTCGATCGCCCGCGCATCTGCCGGTGCACCGTGGGGAACCAGCGTGTTGTCCACATCAAAGATGATCCCGCGATATCCTCTCTCATAAAGTTTTTCGTATGGGATCTCATATGCACTGTCCACATAGTTTCCCGGATAAAATGTCTCAAACATACTGCTGCCCTGCGTTCGGCTTGAATTTTTCAGCCCTTTGCAGTTTTCTCCCCATCTCTTATTTATTGTTCAGGAACTTCGCGAGCTCCTCCATAAATGCGTTCACATCCTTAAACTCCCGGTAGACGGACGCGAAACGGACATAGGCAACCTCGTCCACCATCTTTAACTTTTTCATGACAAGCTCACCGATCGTCACGGACGGGATCTCCCGCTCCTCCATACTGAAGATCTGTTTTTCGATCTCATCGATCATCTTCGTGATCTGTTCCGAAGAGACCGGGCGCTTATGACAGGAAAGAAGGATTCCATTCTCGATCTTCTCCCGGTTGTACGGTTCTCTGGAGTCGTCTTTCTTGATGATCATAAGCGGCATTGTCTCTAATTTTTCATACGTCGTAAAACGTTTCCCGCACTCTTCGCACTGACGGCGGCGTCTGATCGAACTGTTGTCATCCGCCGGGCGCGAATCGATGACTTTTGTATCCTGTGCACCACAAAATGGACATTTCATGGGATTTCCTCCTTTGTGCGGCTGTCTGTTATATTCCGGTCACAGCCGCATTTTTATATCATATCTTATCATATAACAATCCTGTTCTGCAAGCCTGTACACTCATTATTTTTCAGGCACCCGGATAAACATGTTACAGTACACGGACACTCCATGCCCGCACACTGTAACAGGATTTTGCCGATGCTCCGCATTCCGAATCGGCAAAATCCGCGACTCCAACGGTATCATACGGAATTTTCGGTTCCGAAAATTCCCAACTAGGAAAAAAAGCGGATAAACTTCTCGCGCATCTTCTGCTGTGCCTCCAGTTTTTTGATCTTCTCCGTGCTCTTCGCAGGCACCCAGGCCTTGTTGGCATTGTAATAAAAATTGATCTGCTTCCAGTATTTCTCCGGATACCGGAACAGATAGTAAAGCACCTGCCGTTCCAGCTCCGTGATCGGCAGCACGCGCTCATACGTCTCCATGATCTGTCTCCCCAGGCGCTCATTCCAGTCATGTTTTTCCATGATCTTTCTGAGAAAATAGTACAGGTCCTCCATCTGCATACCCAGGTGCATCTGGTTGAATTCCGTCACTGCCGTATATCCGTTTCCGATCAGAATATGGTGGTAGTCCGGCTCCCCGTGGCAGACCGCATATCCGTTCATGATCTCCTCACCATGTTTTTCATACAGCCGTTCCATTCCCTGCTCCGCTTCCTCTGCCTGCACCGCGAAACACTCAAAATTCCTGATCACGCAGAGCTCAAACTCATTTTTCTTCCGCTTTCCCCGGATAAACGTTCTCGCCCTCCTGAGCTCCCGGTTATGGCGTCGCATCGCTTCAAAAAGCGGCGGCGAGACCATGGATCTCATATTCCATTCAGCCTGCCTCTTTACTTCGCGAAACTGCCGGTGCAGGAGCGCCAGCGCCCGGGCCGCCGAGAGGAGCTCCTTCTCATCTTTCAGATCACATTCCCGGTCCGCATACCATTGTTTCACAATATACCGGCTTCCATCCTCCGCCGAAGATAAAAGTTCTCCCTCGGAGTTTCTCACATACTGATCTGCCTTTACCGTCTCCATCCCGTCCAGAGACTGCAAAACCGCCTCCTCGAACTCCAGACGGTTCACGCTTCCCCGATATTCCTTTAAAAGCCGCAGCCCCTGATCCGTCTCCAGGATCCAGGACCCGCGTCCTCGCCGCAGTGTATTCACCTGAAATCCATACGTTTTCTCTGCCTCTTCTTTCCAGTCGATCACGATTTGATCCCCCCATATCCCGTTCTGACCTTTTCCAGCTTTCTGCACAAGATATGAGAAAACCATGGTGATTATTCCCACAAGCATACATCCGCAACAGCAAAAGACACCTGTCGGATTCCCGGCAGATGTCCTTCATACAATGTTCTTCTGGTATTATTTGAATTGGCTAATTTTTTCTAATAATATATCTTTTTTATTCAGTTCTGGATGTTCGATCACAATGTTCAAAAGATACAGGAGTCCGTCTCCGATCTCTTTTCCATGTTTCAGTCCCATCGCAAGAAGATCACCGCCATTGACCGCAAGCTGTTTCAGACTTACGCAGTCCCCCGCTTCCCTGATCTCCTCAAAAAGATGCAGGATCTCCGGGACGCTCCGGTCTCCGTCCATTTTCTTTAACTGCATGGCACCGAGGAACTGGTACTCCGTAACCTTACTCAGGGCTCTTCTAATCTCGATCTTATCCGCACCAGGAGGTGTCTGAAAAACATTCAGCATGTTTTTCACGTTCCCGATCGTATCATTATCAAGTTTCAGGCCTCGTAAGATCTTCACCGCTTCTTCCGGCTTCATATGGCGCAGAAATCCGGCCCACCGGTGGGACTTATCCGCCGTGAGGGAGGAAACGCCCTTCCAGCATGTTTTAAGGATCTCCCGGTCATTCCGTTTTTCCTGCATCATGCTTCCGCTTTCTGGCTCATTCTCCCGGAGTTCCCGCTCAAAGACCTCCGGAAATCCCGGGGCCACATACGATGCGATCCCGGTCTCCTCCACCATCCAGATCTTCTCAGGATGATCCGAGAGCAGGAGTTTCGTGAGCTCCACCTGGATCCTCTCCTTGCTGACATGGACCAGGTTCGGCGCGATCTCGGCGATCGCCCGGTATGTCTCATCCTCGATCACAAAATCAAGCTGGGCGGCAAACCGGACAGCCCTTAGGATCCTCAGCGCGTCCTCCGTAAAGCGGTCCCTCGCACAGCCGACGCACCGGATCACCCGGCGTTTCAGATCTTCCATGCCCTCAAATTCATCCACGATCCCCGTCTCATGGCTGTATGCCATGGCGTTGATCGTAAAATCCCGGCGTTTCAGATCTTCCCTCAGATCCGGCGTAAATTCCACGGTCTCCGGATGTCTCCCATCCAGATATTCCCCATCGATCCGGTATGTCGTCACCTCATAGCCTTTTCCATGCTTGATGATCGTCACCGTGCCGTGCTTCAATCCCGTATCGACCGTCTTTCCGAAGATCTCCTTCACCTGCTCCGGCTTTGCAGAGGTTGTGATATCCCAGTCCCCCGGGATCCTTCCGAGAACGGCGTCCCGGACACAGCCGCCGACGATAAACGCCTCATATCCGTGGCTTCGTATATTGTCAATGATCCATTCCGCCTCATAAGGCATCTCAATTCTCACTGGTCCGGTACCTCCTTTTTCTTTATCGGAAATTTCATTTCGAAACTCCACAAGGTTCTGTCTGCACTGCCTGCCCTGCCGAACCGTTGCTCAAAAGACCGACCCGGATTTTCTTCTTACTTTGCAAGCTTCCCTAGGATCGGGATCAGCCGTTTTGCAAGCACAGCCGCCAGAATACATAAAATAAAATCCTCACCGACCGTCAGGAGGAAACAGTTGATAAACACAAGCTTCCAGCCGACACTCACGCCGAGGACAAAATTGCTGCACACATAAAAATAGATCATTCCGCAGGCATAATCCGCGAGAAGTCCCCAGAACGCGGAAAACAACAGCCAGAAGAATGATGTGCTCTTTCTGATCTCATATACACGTCCGGTCACAAAAGCAGCCGCCGCAAAGCCGATCAGGAATCCGAACGTCGGTTTTAACAGATACGCCGGTCCGCCGCCCGTCGCAAAGATCGGAAGTCCGCAGAGTCCGATCACAAGATATGTAATCACACTCGCAAACGCCCGCTTTGATCCCAGGAGCAGAGCCGCCAGCAGGACAAAGAAAAACTGCAGCGTAAAATGCATCGGCACCGGCTGGACAGGGATCGTGATCTTAAGAAAAGCCCCGACGGCGATGAGGGCTGTAAACAGCCCCCCGAGCGTCAGGTCTTTGATATCCCATCGTTTCATTAATATGCTTTGCCCCAGTAAACCATCTTGGTTGCCGGTTTGCCGCAGCATACGCAGGTATCAGCAAGCTTTTCCTGCTTGAACGGCATACATCTGGATGTAACGCCTACCTGCTCTTTTAACTTGTCCTCACACTCCTGGCAGCCGCACCACATTGCACGGATGAAGCCCGGCTTGTTGTCTGCGATGTCCTTCATCTCTTCCATGTTGTGGGCATCGTAAGTATGCGCGTCACGATGTGCTTTCGCACGCTCGTACATATCGTGCTGGATCGTCTTTAAGAGCTCGTCAACCTTCTCTGCGATCTCGCTTAATGCAACTGTGATCTTCTCGTGAGTATCACGGCGGACAAGAACTGCCTGTCCTGCCTCGATATCCTTCGGTCCGAGTTCTACACGAACCGGGATTCCTCTCATCTCGGACTCAGAGAACTTCCAGCCCGGGCTCTTGTCGGAATCATCAACTTTTACGCGGAAGTTGGAGAGAACCTCTTCCACTTCTCTTGCCTTCTCGAGAACGCCCTCCTGCTGCTGGCGGATCGGAACGATCACAACCTGTGTCGGAGCTACGTTCGGCGGGAGTACAAGACCTTCGTTGTCACCATGTACCATGATAATCGCACCGATCATACGGGTTGTCATACCCCAGGATGTCTGGTGAACATATTTTAACTGGTTATCTTTATCAGAATACTGGATTCCGAATGCCTTCGCAAAACCATCCCCGAAGTTGTGGCTGGTTCCGGACTGAAGTGCCTTACCGTCATGCATTAAGGACTCGATCGTGTAGGTTGCCTCTGCACCTGCGAACTTCTCCTTGTCTGTCTTCTGTCCGCGGACAACCGGGATCGCAAGGAAATCCTCACAAAAGTCAGCATAGAGATTTAACATCTGGATCGTTCTCTCCTGAGCTTCCTCAGCAGTCGCATGAGCTGTGTGGCCCTCCTGCCATAAGAACTCTCTGGAACGGAGGAACGGTCTTGTCGTCTTCTCCCATCTCACAACGGAACACCACTGGTTGTAAACCTTCGGAAGATCACGGTAGGAGTGGATGTCTTTCTGGTAGAAATCACAGAACAGAGTCTCGGATGTCGGGCGGACACAGAGACGCTCCTGAAGCGGCTCAAGACCTCCCTGAGTCACCCATGCTACCTCCGGTGCGAAACCTTCGACATGGTCTTTCTCTTTATCAAGTAAGCTCTCCGGAATGAATAACGGCATGTAAACATTCTTTACGCCTGCTTTTTTAAAGCGCTTATCAAGCTCATGCTGGATATTCTCCCAGATCGCATATCCGTCCGGTTTGATGACCATGCAGCCCTTTACGCTCGCATAATCACATAATTCTGCCTTTTTTACAACGTCTGTGTACCACTGCGCGAAATCGTCTTCCATGGAAGTGATGGATTCCACAAGTTTCTTGTCTCTTGCCATTGTTTTCTCCTTTATATAAAAATTCATTGTCTGCATGTCTCTCTGTTTCAGATGCGGAGAATTTCCTGTTAAAAAGGAATGTGTCCTGGCACATTCAGGCGTCTCGCGCGGTCGCTTGCGACAGCCTTCATCTTCGCGCGAGTGCGCATCTTAGGCACGCAGTGCCTTTTTGTTTCACAGGAAGTTCCATCGGAATTTCCTGTGAAACAAAAAAGGCTGCCGCTCCCCACGCAAGGGACCGACAGCCGGCGTTACCACCCAAATTAGCTTCCGCCTGTCGCGGAAACTCTCCTCTGATATCCGTTAACGCCGGATCTACGCTGTACTTAACGATGCAGTCGTTCCGCAGCAATCCCGATCTCCGTGATCTTAGCTGTCCATTACGACATTTTCCATCTCTCGCACAAAGCTCCGAGGCCGGTTCAACAACGCGCACATAAAAGCTCTCACCATCCGCTTTCTCTCTGGAATGCCGCCCTTCATCTACTTTCCCTCTTCAATGCCTGTCTGATATGCATATATGATGGATTTTAATGGATTTTCTCCCGTTTGTCAAGACTCCGCCGCGGATTTTACCGATTCAGCAAAACTCTAAAAGATCAGCTTGATCAAAAGCCATACTGCCGCGATGCATAACAGCACCAGCGCAAACGCCGTAGAAAGTCCGAACACAACAGCTCCAATCGCGACTGATACGATAAATCCAAACAGACTGAGGACCGCACCAAGAAGCTTTCCGCAGACTCCGAGGACAAGACCGACACATTTAAAGATCAACACAAGGAATACAATTGCAAATAAAATTGACATTTTTTACCTCCCGCCAGACCGCCCTGCCAGGAAAGTACCCTCCGGAACCAACGATTCCCGAATGCAAACCTGACAAAAAGCGGTATTTTTCTTCGGCTTATTATATTCCCGTTTCCTTAATTTGTAAATGAAAAGTGACATACTCCCTAGATGTGGGAGAATTCTTGCTGATTCTTGTTAAATCTCCAAATACCTGATCCTCTCCCCCGCATCTCTCTGATAAACCCGATGCGAGATTGAGATCACCGTCCGCCCCTCAGACGCACTCTTCAGCGCCCGGAGCACCATCTCCTCCGTATCTGCATCCAGATTCGCCGTGATCTCATCGAGAAGCAGGATCCTCGGTTCTCCGGCAACTGCTCTTGCGATAGACAAAAGCTGCCACTGTCCCTGAGAGAAGATTTCCGGTTTACATAACGTGTCATATCCCTGATCCAGCCCCATGATCGTCTCGTGAAGCCCCACAAGCTCTGCAGCTGCCTGAACCTCCGCATCCCCGATCGCCGCATCAAACAGCGCAATCTGGTCGCGCACCGTCCCCGGGACCATGTGGAACGACTGCTCCACATAACCAAACTTCGTCCGCTTCTCCCTGTCCGGGATCCGGTATGCCTCCTCGCCCTCGATCAGCGCCTCACCGGAATTCGGCCGGTAAAGTCCCAAAAGCAGCTTAAAGATCGTACTCTTTCCGGCGCCGGTGCGCCCCGTCAGCGTCACCTGCTCGCCTGGGTAAATTGCGAAACTTAAATTTTTCAAAACAACATGGTCATCGTAGCCGAAAGTAATATTCTTAAATTCTACACAGGGTTCTTCTTTCGATCCCCCGTGATCCATGCACGTTTCTCCCTCTGTGTTCTTCTTTTCCTTCCGCTTATCTCCGGTATCAGTCTCTCCGTCCTTTTCCTTTCCCGGCTCCGATTTTCCGGCATGGTCCGGCATGGTCTCCTTCATGTTCTCCCTCTCCGTTTTCGCCAGGAACTCATTGATCCTGTATACACCGGCAACCGCCGACTGGATCGTCTGGATCTCCATTCCGAGATTCTCGATCGGGGAGAACACCTGGGAAATATAATTGATGACTGCAACCGACGTTCCCACGGACATGCCGAACAAAGCCAGGACCTTCGCATTTCCGGACGCGGCGAGCAGCATCACGGCCGCAACGGCGACCGCGTTGAGAAACAGGATCACCGGTGAGTAGACTGCATCATAGAAGTTTGTCTTCTCGATTGCAGAATAACTCTCCCCGATATAGTCATCATACCGTTTCTCCATGTACGTCTCTTTTCCCAGCGTGTGGATCGTCCGGATACAGCGGATCGTCTCCGGAACATGGTTTGTGACACGGCTCACCGCCACACGGTTTGCAAGCTGCGCCGTGAGCATCCGCTTCTGTACGATCCTCGTGAACACAAAGATCACCGGGATCAGAATGATCAAGAGCAGTGCGAGTCCGCGGTTCTGGAACCAGATCACCGCAAAAATGCTGACGACTCTGCATGCATCCGCGAACATGCTGATGATCCCGGAGGTAAACAGCGCTTCCACGGTGTCAACATCGCCGACAAATCTGGAAACCACAGCTCCCGGTTCTTCCTTATTTAATGTGTCTGCACTCAGTCGGACAAGCTTATCGGAGAGCTCGCTCCTGAACGCATGCGTCATCTTCTGACCAAAGACAGTGAGGAAACTCTCTCTCAGGGACTCCAGCGCCCCGGTCAGGAAGATCAGCAGAAAATACTCCGCCGCCATGGAAAATCCCGAAAAATTTCCGCCGGCGATCCGGTCAATGATTTTTCCGAGAACAAGAGGCGGAAGCAGAGAAATGGCAACCGCTCCCGTCACCGTCAGAACGATCCCGATGGAAAGCCATTTTTCCCGCGTGACCGTTTTTCCGATGATCGATGCCGCACTGATATTCTTCTTTCCACTCATTGCTTTTTCCTCCTTTCCCCACCGTTTTCATTCCCATCAGACGATGATCTCCTGTTTTTCCGAATTTCTCCTGACGCCTTGTTTTCAGCTCCACATTCCTTTTTCTGCATCTCTTCTGCATCATTCGCAGACTCTTTCTCCGCAGCCTGCGCGTGATACAACTCGGCATACTGTTTATTTTCTGCCATCAGCTTCTCATGCGTGCTGCATGTTCCCGTCCCGTGTTCCATCCAGATCACCTGGTCGAACTCCGGGAACAGATACAGTCTGTGGGAGATCAGGAATACGATCCGTTCCTTCGAGAGCTCCTTCAGATGTTCAAACACCTGTTTCTCCGTGCTCCTGTCCAGAGCCGAGAACGGATCATCCAGGATCATCACCGGCTTTCCATGGCAAAGCATTCTCGCCAGGGCAAGGCGCGCCGCCTGACCGCCGGAGAGACGGACGCCGCTGTTTCCGACAACCGCATCTTCCCGGTCCTCCATCTCCCGGACCTCCTCATCAAAGCATACAGCACGCAGCCATGTCCAGACATCACTGTCATCTCCCAAAAGAACATTATTTCTGATGCTGTCGCCCAAAAGTTCCGGATCATGTCCGAGATATCCGATGAGTCTGCTCCGCTCCTGTTCCGTACAGGAGGAGAGTTCTCTGCCGCCATATGTCAGATGGCCTTCATACGGATATTCGCAGAGAAATGTCTTTCCGAGCGTCGATTTTCCGCACGCCACCGGACCCGTGATTCCGATGATCTGTCCAGGTTTCGCGGTGAAGGAAAGATCCTCAAAGATCGGCGCACTGCCCGGATAGCTGAATGTCAGATGATCTGCGGAAATGACGCCGTGTTCCGTATGACTTTCGCCTGTTTTTGCACTGAATTTTTCAGTCTGCTCTGCGATCTCATCCTCCTCCTCAGCCTGAGCAGCCCGCTCCATATACGGATGGATCCGCTTCCAGGACACCTGTGCCTTGTGGACCGCGTTGAAGAGTTTCGCCGCCTTCGAGGACTTGTCGGAAAGCTTCGTATAGCACGCGAGGAAGGTCGTAAATGCTGCGACATCCCAGCTCGTCCAGCCGCTTCCAAGGATGTTCTTAGAGCCAAAATACAGGATCATCACGGTTCCCGCCATCGCGATCACCTTGTAGACCGGCGGCAGGGCCGCGTTCCAGATATTGGCCCTGACTGCCGCACGCTCATACTCTTTCAGATGGACCTCATAATCTTCTCCCCGCTCCTTCTCACATCCGAACACCCGGTATGTGATCGCGTTTGTGATCCGGTCCAGTGTCGCTGCATTGAGTTTTCCGATCTGTTCCTTGTAAGCAGCCCCCGTTCTCTGGACGATCCGTTTCATCTTCTCCGCGATAATATAGGAAAACGGCGGAAAGATCAGTGAACAGAGTGCAAGTCTCCAGTCGTAGTAAAACAGCATTCCCATATAGCCGAGAAGCGCCACGCCCGTGTCAAAGATCTCCGTCGTGAACTTTCTCATGCCTTCCACGCAGTCGTCCACATCGGAGATCGCCTTCGTGATGACATTTCCCGCGCCCTCTTTCTCCAGCTCCACACGCGATTTATGTACCAGCGTCCGGTAGAGGATCCTCTTCATTCTCCTGTTCACATTGTTGGCAAACCGGCGCACATAAAACCGCTTGATGTATCTGGCCAGCTGCACCAGCCCGATCACAATCACGTAAGCAGACGCCAGCCGGAGCATTGCCGGGAGCCGCTCCGCCCCGCTCAGGATCCTCATCAGGCAGCCCGCCATTTTTCCTTCAAACCATGGTCCCGCCATGAGACCCAGATTGTAGATCAGTCCAGACACCGTGATCAGCGCCAGGACCTTCCATTCCTCCCGGAAATAATCCAGGATCCGGTCCGGATGAAGTTTCTTTTTATTTATGATGATCGTTTCCTCTTTTGTCATGCTTCACTGCTTGTTCCTTCTGATGGTCTGTATACCGGCCGCAGGATTCCTCTTTCTGCCGCTCTGCGACGAGCTTAGAGACCGTTTCAAACCCCGCACGCCTCTCATTTTTCGAACGCCAGTAAAGCTTATCCAGTGTCTCGCAGAATCTGTTCCTCTCGTCCTCCGGAAGTTCGGATAAAAGCCATTCATAAAAGATCGTCTCGATCTCCGCCTTTGAATTTTTTAGCTCCTCCGCCTTCTTCGTCGCAAAAAGCAGCTGACTCCGGCCGTCCGCCGGATTCGGCTTCCGTTCCAGATATCCTTTCGCCTCGAGACTCGCTGCCCGTCTTGCCGCGGCTCCTTTATCGATCTTTAACTTTTCCCGGACCTCCGTCTGGGTGATCCCCGGATTGTGGCGGACAAGATGGATAAAATCAAATTCCGCCGTTCCGATCCCCTCTTCTTTCATCGTCTGCACCGTAAATTTTCCGACCTCACGGGCGATCTTCGTCATCTTTCTCTCCGTCTGATCCATATATGATCTCCTTTCTGGCAGAATTCTTTCCGCCTGTTCAAAACGCGCTCTATGAGCTTCTCCTGCTGTTGCAGCCGTCTCCGGTCCCACCCGCAGATATGTACTTTTTAGTTGTACCATCAACCAATTTGGATGATAGTACAACTATCTAATTTTGTCAACTGCAATTTGTTTCTTTTCCTTCGAAAATAACGTCTTTCCTTTATTTTCTTAGAATTTCAGTGCAAGAAACGTATCGCAGCAAAAGAATGATATTATTTTAACAAAGTTTGCTATTTTGTTGTTGATTTTGTCCAATTTTCATGTATAATGGAATTGAAAGATATCATTATTGCCTGTAAAAATTCCAGGTAATGGTACCTGTTCAAATCTGAACATGTACAAAATTTTCATCAAATTTATGAAAAGAGGTTAGATAAGCGATGGCAAAGATTGATTTAAGCAAGTATGGCATCACCGGAACCACAGAGATCGTCTACAACCCGTCTTATGAAATGTTATTCGAGGAGGAAATGAAACCGGAACTCGAAGGCTATGAAAAAGGACAGGTCAGCGAACTCGGAGCAGTTAATGTTATGACCGGTATCTACACCGGCCGTTCACCGAAAGATAAATTTATCGTTGTGGATGAAAATTCCAAAGATACTGTATGGTGGACATCTGACGAATACAAGAACGACAACCATCCGGCTTCTCAGGAAACCTGGAAGGCAGTAAAAGATATCGCATTAAAAGAACTTTCCAATAAGAGACTCTTCGTTGTCGACGCATTCTGCGGCGCAAACAAAGATACCCGCATGGCGATCCGTTTCATCGTTGAGGTCGCATGGCAGGCACACTTCGTAAAGAACATGTTCATCAAACCGACTGCTGAAGAACTCGAGAACTTCGAGCCGGATTTCGTTGTTTACAACGCATCCAAGGCAAAAGTTGAGAACTACAAGGAACTCGGCTTAAACTCCGAGACAGCCGTTGTCTTCAATATCACAAGCCGCGAGCAGGTTATCATCAATACCTGGTACGGCGGAGAAATGAAGAAAGGTATGTTCTCCATGATGAACTACTACCTTCCGTTAAAGGGCATCGCTTCCATGCACTGCTCTGCAAACACCGATATGGAAGGCAAGAACACCGCGATCTTCTTCGGTCTCTCCGGAACCGGTAAGACAACTCTTTCCACAGATCCGAAACGTCTCCTGATCGGTGATGACGAGCACGGCTGGGACGACAACGGAGTATTCAACTTCGAGGGCGGCTGCTACGCGAAGGTTATCAACCTCGATAAAGATTCCGAGCCGGATATCTACAATGCGATCAAGCGCAACGCCCTTCTCGAGAACGTAACTCTCGACAAGGACGGCGTGATCGATTTCACTGACAAGAGCGTAACTGAGAACACCCGTGTCTCCTATCCGATCGACCATATTAAAAATATCGTCCGCCCGATCTCCGCAGGTCCGGCAGCAAAGAACGTGATCTTCCTCTCCGCAGATGCATTCGGAGTACTTCCGCCGGTATCCATCCTGACTCCGGAGCAGACAAAATACTACTTCCTGTCCGGTTTCACAGCAAAACTTGCCGGAACCGAGCGCGGAATTACAGAGCCGACACCGACCTTCTCCGCTTGCTTTGGTCAGGCATTCCTCGAACTCCATCCGACAAAATATGCGGAAGAGCTCGTTAAGAAGATGGAAAAGAGCGGCGCTAAGGCATACCTCGTAAATACAGGCTGGAACGGAACCGGAAAACGTATCTCCATCAAAGATACCCGTGGAATCATCGATGCGATCTTAAACGGCGATATTTTAAACGCTCCGACAAAAAAGATCCCGTACTTCAACTTCGAAGTTCCGACCGAGCTTCCGGGCGTTGACTCCAAGATCCTCGACCCACGCGATACATACGCAAACGTTGCTGACTGGGAAGAGAAAGCAAAAGACCTCTCCGGAAGATTCATCAAGAACTTCGCAAAATACGAGAGCAACGAAGCCGGCAAAGCACTTGTTGCCGCTGGCCCGCAGATCTGATCTTAAATTTATTGGAACTGCTTCCATTTCGCAATTTCAAAGGACGCTGCAAAATCTGCAGCGTCCTTTTTTTAATCTCAGCCGGACAAAACTCTCTCTCCTGTCCCAAGCTCTTTTTCCCGTTCCCAGCACTTCTTTTTATTGATCCTTTCTCCAGTTTTCCACTCTGTACTCTCACATAGCCCGGAAAATCCACGGTGTGATCCTGTAGCCAGATTTTCCTGTGTTTTGCTGCTGTGGCTTTCCATAAATCATAAGCCTGTAAATTTATTCTTCTGACTCCCAACAAATACAGACTGAAAGCTAAAAATCTTATTCTATTTTTTTAATAATCCTTGCAATATGGTATTTCTTATGGTATTATATCAATAACAGTTACTATTATTATTTTAGATTATTCACAAGGAGGTCCTCTATGAGCGTAAAATTCTATATCTGCAATCACTGCAAGAATATCATCACAAAAATGAACGATTCCGGCGTCCCGGTTGTCTGTTGCGGAGAGAAAATGACGGAACTGATCCCCGGCACTTCGGACGGTGCACACGAAAAACATGTCCCGGCCTTCGAAGTAAACGGAAATAAAGTTTCCGTAAAAGTCGGCTCTGTGGAACATCCGATGATGGAAAAACACTATATCCAGTGGATCCTGATCGAGACAAATTTCGGAACCCACTGCCGTTCTCTTACTCCGGAAGATAAACCAGAAGCAGAGTTCTTCCTCGCTGACGGTGAAAAGCTGATCGCAGTTTATGAGTACTGCAATCTTCATGGACTCTGGAAAGCGGAAGCATAACTCCCGCACTGCCCGAAGCTACTCTCTCATAAAAACAACGGAAGCTGCCCCGGCAGTCCTCAAAAATGCGCGTTTTAAAAAGCAGCAGCTGATATTTGATCTGCTGCTGCTTTTCTTTATCCATCTTAACTTTTTCTCCCTTAATCCACCTTCAGCGCATTCGGATAGATCTTTTTCAACACGTCATCCCCATAATGCTCATCCATCTCCTGCTGCCAGGACGATGTCGCCGGGATTCCCTTTTCCCGTTCACTGCTCCGGATCAACGCCAGTCCGGAAACCGCCATATCCACACAGAAAAAGACAAGGAGCAGCCATGTCGCGATCTTTCCAAAGCGGATCGGGATCTTCTCGATCCAGGCGGACATCACCGGGTAAACACCTTTGATCCAGACAACCGCCGCGATCCCCCAGAAAAAACAGTACAGAAGGTTGATGCGCCCGCCAAGGTTAAACGGGATCTTACTGTAGTCCCAGAATACTTTTCCGAACATGATCTCCGTCATGACGCTGCAGGTATATTCATACGCGCCTCCTAAAAATGTGCCCATAAAGAACAGAAAGCGGTCCGAATATTTCCGGTAGCGGTACAAAAGCATCGTCGCCGCCGCGAGAGCCACTCCCCAGACGATACTGAACGGGCCCCAGACAAAACTGCTCCGGCTCATCCAGATTCCTGCCGTCAGCCGGCAGAAGATCGTCTCCACGATATCTCCCAAAAATGCGCCGACAACAAGCAAAAGTGCGATCTTATAGAAACAGAGTCCGTAGGCAAAGACGGTCTTTCTCTGCTCGGCCTCGGCCTGAAGCTCCCTGCGGTAAGCCGCTTCCGGGTACGCATTCTGGATCCTTCGGTCCACCCAGCCGTAGATCCTGCGCTCAAGTCTGGAACTCACACCGGTCAGCCAGGAGTCAACGCCCTGCCACTGGCGGATCCTCCGGCTTCTTCCGGACAGGATGCACAGAGTTGCCGCGACATCCAGGATCAGGATCCCGCTGAGGATCCAGATCACAAGATGGGCCGGAGTCATCGGGATCATCCGGAATACGTCAATCAGAAGCGGCGCTCCCCATCGCATGGTGACAAATCCCAGAACGCCCCAGATCACGGAGACCGGAAAGCAGATATAGCCATCTAGATTCCATTTCACATGAGAATAGTCCCACCAGCGCTCATGGTACATTTTTTCGATCACATGACCGGCGATCCATTCCGCCAGCGTGGAAAAGATCATACTTCCAAGAAACAGCCAGATCCCCCTGAGGTCTCTGCATACCAGCATCAGTGCAGATCCGGTAATTCCATAGATCACACAGAGCGGTCCGTTTACAAGGCCTCTGTTTACAAAGCGTTTCTGCCTCACCGCCGCTGTCACGGTCTCAAGAACCCAGCCGGAAAAGCTGTAGGCAAAAAACAGCCACAGCCATTCATATCCGGAATATCCCATCCTTCATCACCTGTCCTCTCTGTAATTTCACGGCTCCCACCGCATCAATAATATCCCGCAGACTTTTTCATTCCCTCATAGCCTTCCTCTTCTTTCTCCCATCCAATCCGCCTCTCCGGCTTCGTCTGAATAGATATTTACTATTTTACCACATAATCAGAAAACCGGAAATCCAATTTCCACAAAATAATCCCTGCATCCGCAGTTACAGTTTTCTTTTATTCTGTTTCTTTCCTATTTACCTACCAAAATAAAGGATATTTTTGTAATATTTTCTCCTCCGGGATGGATCCGTCGGGAAATTTCTGATGGTATTCCGCATCCATTTCCGATTTTTCCGCCAGTATTTCACATTTGTCCGTATAGTAAAGACATTCAGATCTTGTTCTCTCTTACTTTTTCGCTCCCCTTTTGTAATCTCCCTTTTATTTTTCCGGAATCCTGTTTTTTCCTTTATAATCTCATCTGAACTCTGCATTTTTTCACGTTGTATCCAGTTTTCGCAGAATTTTATTAACCGAATCTCATTTATTTCCTTATAATAAATGGTTCATCTTTTCAAAAATTTATGTTATACTAAACAAGTTCGTGTCAAACGGACAAATACAATTTTATATCAAAGGAAGGTCTCTTATGGAAAACACCAAGAAAATCGACTGGTACACCCTGGCCTTCATGGCATTCTCCACGGTTTGGGGATTCGGAAACGTGCTGAATGGCTTCGTTTACTTCAACGGAGTACAGGTAATCTTCAGCTGGATTCTGATGTTCGCTCTCTATTTCGTGCCTTATGCCCTGATGGTAGGTGAGCTCGGCTCCGCGTTCAAACAGTCCGGCGGCGGCGTGAGCTCCTGGATCCACGAAACGATCGGCCCGAAATGCGCTTATTACGCTGGCTGGACTTACTGGGCTTGCCATGTAACTTACATCGCAAGTAAAGGAAGCGGCGGATTAAAGGCATTAAGCTGGATGGTATTCCAGAACGGCTCCACTTACGACACATTCCCGACGATCGCTGTACAGATGGCAACACTCGCTGTCTTCCTGTTCTTCTGCTGGGTTGCAAGCCGCGGCTTAAACCCGTTAAAGAAATTAGCGACGATCGCTGGTTCCAGTATGTTCGTAATGTCCATCTTGTTCATCTTAATGATGTTCGCAGCACCGGTCATCAACCCGAACGGCGGTTTCGTATCTGCTGATTACACAGTAAAAGGTCTGATCCCGCAGTTCAACGTGAACTACTTCACATCCCTCTCCATCCTTGTATTCGCAGTCGGCGGATGCGAGAAGATCTCCCCTTATGTAAATAAGGTAAAAGATCCGTCCAAGGGATTCCCGAAGGGTATGATCATGTTAGCCGTTATGGTTATGGTCTGCGCGATCCTCGGAAGTATCGCGATGGGCATGATGTTTGATCCGGCCGTCATCAACGAGAGCACAGACAGCTTCAAGTCCTACGTTTCCAACGGCGCTTACTGGTCCTTCCAGAAGCTCGGTGAGTACTACCATGTTGGCAACCTCCTGCTCGTTATCTACGCAGCATGCAACGCTATCGGTCAGTTCTCCACACTTGTATTAAGTATCGACGCTCCGCTTCGTATACTTCTTGACAACGAGGACGCAAGACAGTTCGTTCCGTCCGGCCTCTTAAAGAAGAATGAGCATGGCGCATACATCAACGGTATCAAGATGGTTATCTGCTTATCCGGCAGCATCATCCTGATCCAGTCCTTCGTACCGGGTGCTGCATCCGTTCTGACTCAGTTAAACAAACTGAACTCTGTAACCATGCCGCTTCGTTACTTGTGGGTATTCGCAGCATACATTGCTCTCAGAAAATCCCTCAACAAGTTCAACCCGGAGTACAAATTTACAAAGAACCAGACAGTTGCCCTTGTTGCAGGCGGCTGGTGCTTCTTCGTAACCGCAGCTTGCTGTCTCCTCGGAATGTATGTTGAAGGCGATATCGCTTCCACAGCATTAAATGTAATCACACCGGTAGTGCTCACAGCACTTGGTCTGATCTTACCGGAGATCAAAAAGCGCGAGACTGCGAAAGCAAAATAAGTTTCATCTAAAAAAACGTGTGAAAATGAGTAATCATTCTTCACACGTTTTTTATTTACACAAACAACGAGCCAAAATCCACGCTTGCGCGATACCTTGGCGACTGTCTCTTTTTTCACACCTCTTCGATCCGGTGCAGCTCCCACACTCTCACATTCACCGGCTCAACAGCGCCTCCACAGTACGGGCAGACACGGTCTCCAAGTCCCGCGATCGGAGCCCCGCAATGCGGACAGCTGACGCCGATCGCAGTCTCTCCGTCCCTGATCTTCGTGATATCCTGGATATAGACGAGTTCCATATTAAAGCGGTGCTGCTCTTTTTCCCGCTCCACATTTTTCTTTCTATCCGGCGTCCTTAATGTATGCAGATACTCCACAGAGGACTGGATCCTGATCCTGCACTTTCCCGGGTTTTTGTCATATCTGGAGATCTCCGTCTGATGGACATGGATCGCATCAAATTCTTCCCGGATCTCCTTCTCCTCCATCTCCTCGATCTTCAGCCGCACCTGATCCTTTAAGGACACAGACACCTTTCCGAGGTAAGAGAGATCCCGGTGTTCCAGTGCCTCCAGAAAGCCCTTTAACTGATTCTCACACCTCTGTTTCCACTCCGGCCAGTGGAATTCCGGGAAATCCTTCTCAATCCGCGGAAGTTCCACCCTCGTCATTCCGGACACCGACTTCGGTGTATCGTCCTCCAGCGCTTCCTGACGTTTCAGCCCTTCGATCAGATTCGAGGTTCCGAAAAATTCCCGCGAAATCTGCCGGATCTTAAACATCACAAAAAAGAGAGCTCCGATCAGACCCAGCCCAGTCACGATCGCAACGATGAGGATCGCGTTTCCTGCTGTCATATCGTTTCCTCCTACTGTAAGGAATCCTCCAAACAGACCCCTTTCGTTATCGTGGTTTCACCATGTATTTTCAACTGCTGACCACATAGACAAAACAGGGCAGCCTGCCAGAGTTTCACTCCAACCGCCGCCCTGAAATCACTTATTATTTATTTAAATAATCAATCGCAGTCTGCGCTAACAGAGAAGAACCTCTCCAGAGGATATCCTCGTCCACATCAAAACGGCTGTTATGTAACGGCCATACCGGATCCTGATCCTGTTTAGCGGTACCGAGCCATACAAACGCGCCTTTCTTCTCTTTCAGATAGAAGGAGAAGTCCTCCGCCGGCATAGCCGGGAGTTTTACATCCACAACATCATCTTTGCCGAAGAGCTTGATTGCTGTATTGCGGATCAGCTCAGCGTCCTCCTCATGATTTACAAGTGCCGGATAGCCGTGGCCATAGTTGATATCAGCAGTTGCACCGGACTGTAAGCAGAGACCATCGAGAGTTTTTCTCATAGAATCCTCGATCATCGCGCGGGTGTCCTCATTTAATGTACGAACGGTTCCATCCAGTGTACAGTCACCTGCGATAATGTTGTATCTTGTTCCTGCGTTAAAAATACCGAATGTCACAACAGCATTGTCAAGCGGATCAACTTTTCTGCTGACGATGGTCTGTGCGGCCATAACGAACTGGGAACCGAGAACAACAGCGTCAATACCCTGATTCGGTTTTGCGCCATGGGCAGTCTTACCATGGATATTGATCGTAAAGTGGTCTGTTGCAGCCATTAACGGGCCTGCCTTCACCCCGATCTTGCCGTGCGGAAGATCCGGCCATACATGAAGACCGAATACAGCTTCCACATCATCCATATATCCGGAATGGAGCATTCCTCTGGATCCGCCAACCGGAGACATCTCCTCCGCAGGCTGGAAGATCAGTTTCACCGTTCCGGCGATCTCTTCTCTTCTCTCACAGAGAAGCATTGCAGCACCAAGAAGACCCGTCATGTGGTTGTCATGTCCGCAGGCATGCATAACACCGTCATTCTGGGACTTATAAGGAACCTCATTCATCTCCTGGATCTGTAATGCGTCCATATCCGCACGGAGAGCAACGACTTTACCCGGTTTCTTTCCCTTGATAACTCCGACTACACCGTATCCGCCGACATTTTCATATACTTCGTCGCATCCCATCTCCTTCAGATACTCTGCAACCTTCTTTCCGGTTCTTTCCTCATGCTGGGAAACCTCCGGGTGCATGTGAAAATCTCTTCTGATTTCAGATAATTTCGGCATGAAAGCCTTTGCTGACTCCGTAATTGTGCCCATTTTTATGTCCTCCTTATTTTTGAAGTCTTAATGAAAAGAACCCGGCGACAGTCCGTCTCCGGGTTCTTCTGAGTTCTCTGAATTATAAACCAAGAGCCTCTTTAACTTTAGCAACGATATGAACACCGATGTCCTTAGAAGCATCTACAGACTGAGCACCGATGTGCGGGGATACGATGAAGTTATCGCACTCGAACAGCGGGCTTGCGAATGTATCGTTACCTGTTAAGCCGCTGCCTGCAAGTTCGTTCTCCATAACGTCTGCTGCGTAGCCGCCGATTCTGCCCTCTTTCAGAGCTTCATACATATCAGCCTCGTTTACGATACCGCCACGGCTCATGTTAAGAACAACAGCGCCGTCTTTCATCTCAGCGATGGATTTCTTATTGAAGAGATTCTTTGTCTCCGGTGTCAGCGGTACATGGATAGAGATGAAATCAGCAACCTTGATCAGCTCGTCGATAGAAGCCTTTGTTGCGCACTGCTGCTTAAATACGTCGTCCGGAAGGAACGGATCGTAAGCAACGATGTTCATCTTGAATGCACGGCCAAGCTCACCTACACGCTGACCGATACGGCCAAAGCCCATGATACCAAGAGTCTTGCCTCTCAGCTCGCGGCCTTCGAATTTATATTTATCCCACTCGTGTTTTACTTTTACATCGTAGTTTGCTACGAATGTTCCACGGGAGATATCTAACATCTTGGAGAATGTCAGCTCAGCAACTGCGTTTGCATTTAAGCCCGGTGCGTTGAATACCTGGATTCCTTTGGATTTTGCGTAATCCATATCGATGTGGTTTAAACCAACAGAGCAAACACCGATAACCTTTAAGTTCTTTGCAGCATCGATGATCTCTTTGTCGATCTTCGGGTCTACACGCATGATCAGGACATCAACATCACCGATCTCTGCAATAAGCTCCTCTTTGCTGCACGGAAGATTAGCAGCTGTCTTAACATTCATAACTTTGCTGAGTTCCTCAGCGATTCCACCCCATACTTTGTCGATAATAAGACAATTCATAATAAAAAACTCTCCTTTCAGGACAATGTTCCTTTCCTCCATCAACCACATGGAGGATCATACCCCGTACTCATCTATTTTACTTGAAGTACATTATTTTGTAAAGTATTTTCGCGAATTTGATTTATTTTCTTAATAAAGAATATTTTATTCCCATTGAGCATTTTGTGAATAAAATGTTCTTTTTCCCCGCTTCTGCTTTACTGTTTTTCTCTCACAGACAAATATCCGGAATCTGCACCAAACATTCCCATATATTTCATTTTTCTGCAAAAACAAACAGTAAATTCTCTCATCAGCAGTAATTCTGATCCATTTTCCAATAAATCAGAAAAGGGATGCCGTCGGGCACACTCCCCGACAGCATCCCCTATATTCAGTACCTAGTGCCCTTATGCAGTTTTTAGAAACCGCGGGCTTCGATATCCGAGGTTCGCTTCAAACTACCAAGCGATACCCTGAGCCATCATAGCATCTGCAACCTTCTGGAAACCAACCATGTTAGCACCTGCAACCAGGTTGTAACCAAGGCCGTACTTCTCAGCGCACTCAGCAGAACCATCATGGATCTCTGTCATGATCTGATGAAGCTTATCATCAACTTCCTTAGCTGTCCAGGAGATTCTCTCGCTGTTCTGGCTCATCTCGAGAGCGGATACAAGAACACCACCAGCGTTAACAGCCTTAGACGGAGCAACAACCATGTTCTTCTGATCCATTAAGAATCTAAGAGCTTCGTTTGTTGTCGGCATGTTAGCAACTTCGATGTAGTACTTGATGTTGTTAGCAACGATTCTCTTAGCCTGTGTAAGGTCTACATCGTTCTGTGTAGCACACGGCATGATGATATCAACTTTCTCGCCCCACGGCTTGTCTCCAGCTACGAACTTGCAGCCGAACTTATCAGCGTAGTCCTGAACTTTGTTACGTCCAGAAGCTCTCATCTCAAGCATGAAGTCGAATTTCTCTTTTGTTGTAATTCCGTCCGGATCGTAGATGTATCCATCCGGGCCAGAAAGTGTAACAGGCTTAGCACCTAACTCAGTTAATTTCTGTACAACGCCCCAAGCTACGTTACCGAAACCAGCAACTGCAACTGTCTTACCCTCTAATGTGTCATGCTCATGTTTCATAACAGACTCAAGGTAGTAAACAGCACCGAAACCTGTAGCTTCCGGACGAATTAAGGAACCACCGAAGGAACGAGCCTTACCTGTTAATACGCCGTTCTCGTAAGCTCCTCTGAGTTTTCTGTACTGACCGAACAGATAACCGATCTCACGTCCGCCAACACCAAGGTCACCAGCCGGAACATCGACATCCGGACCAATGTGACGATATAACTCTGTCATGAATGCCTGGCAGAATCTCATAACTTCTCTATCGCTCTTGCCGTTCGGATCAAAGTCGGAACCACCCTTAGCGCCGCCGATCGGAAGTGTTGTTAAGCTGTCTTTGAATGTCTGCTCGAAACCTAAGAATTTCATGATGGAAAGGTTTACACTCGGTGCGAATCTTAAACCTCCCTTGTACGGTCCAATTGCTCCGTTGAACTGTACACGGTAACCTGTATTTACATGAATGTTTCCGTTGTCATCCTCCCACGGAACACGGAACTCGATAACTCTCTCCGGGATTACCATTCTCTCAAGAAGGGCAACCTTCTCATACTCCGGATGTGCATCTACAACCGGACCTAAGGAAGATAATACTTCTTCTACAGTCTGGCAGAATTCCGGCTCGTTAGCGTATTTAGTTTTTACGTCCTCAATTACCCTCTCAACATACTTGCTCATCTCGCAAATACCTCCTTAAATGTTGGTTCTTAAACCCCTGTGCCATTTTGCACTAATAAAAGACTTTCCTTTGCTCGTGAGTCTCAACCAAGTCCTTAATTGGATTTCCGAGAAAACTTTTGTATCTTTTGTATATACAGTTTAAATACCATATATAATACGTTGTTTTCACTATGTATACAGGATTTCTCGCTGCATCACGCGATCCGAAAGCTTCTGTATTTCCCTCAATACGGATCTTTCGAATCCCTTGATTTATTTAAGACTCATTTTGCTTACGTCCTTTATTTGTCTTTATTCTAACATACCCTTTTGACTTTGTCAACAATCTGTGGTACGATTCTTACAAAAGCCGATTTATCGACATAGCTGTCGTTAATAACATGTCTTTATATCATTTTTTCATATATAAAAGGAGGTTCGGCCATGATCAGTATCAGCATCATAAGTCCTTTAAAATCAATGGCTGTCATCGATAAAGCGATCGAACACAACGATTTCGGATGCGTATTTCACAAGTATGTCTACGAGAGTCTGGAGGAAATTAAGGACATATATGACCAGTGTAAAGACATCTCGGATGTCCTCTTCTTCTCCGGTGAGCTCGGATATTCCTATATTCTGATGCATGTGGACGATCTGAAAGTCCCCTGTACCTTTATTTCCTATACAGAGAAGACGCTCCTGTCCATTCTTTTAAATTTCGTGATCCATTACCCGGATGTTCCGCTGAACAGGCTTTATATCGATTTTCTGACTCCGGTCAATGATTTCATGAATCTGAAAAAATACCTGGATCCGGAGCACATGCCCTACTGCTTTGAAAATCCCGTCTATAATTATGAGACATTAAAGGAGCGCGCCGTAGAGCTGTGGAAAGATAAGAAGATCGACATGATGTTTACGAGAACAACTAATCAGCTGGAGGTCCTCAATAAACTCCAGATCCCGTACATCCACTTTCTTCCGACCGAGGAGATGGTCCGCGACTCGATCCGCCACGCGGTAAACTCCATCCGCTTAAAGCAGAAAAGCCAGCTCAACAAGCTTGTGATCCTCATAAAGCTTGTCTATCCGGATAATATTTCTTCCCAGGACCGGGAATATCTGGAAATCACACTGCACAAATATCTCCTGGATTTCCGAAAGGAATACAATTACGATTTCGCCATTCACGCCATCTCTAACCGGTTCGAGCTTGCTCTCGACAGTGATCTCTATAAGAGCAGTTTCAGCAGGATCCAGGATCTCATCGCTTTCCTGGACCAGAAGGGCGACCTCGAATTCCGTCTCGGTGCCGGATTCGGAAAATCATTGGGTGAAAGCCATTACCAGGCAGATCTCGCACTGCAGGAAGCAGTCAAATACGGAAAGAACGATGGTTTCGTCATCTCCGGCGAGGACAACGCTCTCACAGGACCGCTCTCCCTCACCAGATCCTTAAACTACAGTTATTCCAACACGAAAGCGCTTGATTACTCCCAGAAGAATGGGATCAATGAGAGTAATCTCTTAAAGATCGTCGGTCTCTTCCAGATGGATAAAGACACGGTCATGACAGCCGCCTCCCTCTCCCAGTGGCTCAATATCACAAGCCGCAGCTGCAACCGGATCCTTCAGCAGCTTCTCGACTCCAATTTAATAGAAGAGATCGAGTCGCAGAAGCAGGAGGGAAAAGGCCGTCCGACAAGGCAGTACCGGTTCTGCAAGGGCAATTTTATACGGACGTTTTTCTGATCTTCATGCCAAATGCTTGGAAATAAAAAAGAATGTGCCGAGACACATTCTCGCGCCGAGCGCGGTCGCTTGCGACAACCATCATCTTCGCGCGAGTGCGCATCTTAGGCACGCAGTGCCTTTTTGTTTAACAGGAAGTTCCATCGGAATTTCCTGTTAAACAAAAAAGACACAGCCGGGACTGCATCCTCTCCCGGCTGTGTCTTTTTATCTTCCTATTAAAATATTTCCCGGCACACTTCTTTGCAGTTGCTCTCTTATGCTAATGCAGCGAGCTCTTTTCCAAGTGCCTTGCAGTTTGCAAGTGCATCGTCATCCGGTGTTTCCTGGCAGATCACGCCCTCACCACCGACAACAGTTGCGCCTGCAGCTTTCATTCTGTCTTCCCAGTCTCTCATCCACTGGCCGTCTCCCCAGCCGTAGGAACCAAACAGACCGATCTTCTTACCAGCAGCGAAAGCCTCAACTTCTGTTACGAACGGCTCCATCTCGCCTTCCTCAAGAACCTCAGCTCCCATTGCCGGGCATCCGAGTGCGAAAGCGGAAGCTTCCTTTAAGTCATCCATGGAAACGGAAGAGATATCTGTGACAACAGCCTCTTTTCCTGCCTCTGTGATTCCTTCGCCGACTGCTGCAGCCATAGCAGCTGTATTTCCTGTCTGGGACCAGTATGCAACAATAACCTTATCCATTTTTGATTTCCTCCTGAAATTTGTTTTGCGGTAACCCGGACCTCGCCGTCCGCCGCTTTTATAATTGGAACCGGCGGTATTTAAGATGCCGCCAGGATATCCCTGATTTCATTCCCGTTTCCGGTCATGCCGATCACATAATCTCTCGCCTGATCGTAAGCTTCAAATGTTTTTAATGTATCTTCCAGATTTCCATATACTTTCCAGTATCCGGAGTACAGAAAATCTCTGCCTTCTTTTTCGATAAATCCTTCCACATCCACCGGCGGATAGCCGAGGACAAGTCCGATCTCATGCGGAAATCCGCGCTTTCCGTTCATATGATCCTGATAAGCATCCGCGATCCTGTTCAAAGTTTCTTCCAGATCCGGGTTTTCATACCCGAAAGATGTCATCAGTTTTTTTACATCTTCGCGCTCCAGGTATGCCGCAAGCATTCCCGGACGATATAAAAGGATGGATAATCTTCCCTGAAATTCGTAGAGCACTCTGCAGCAGACCGGTGATCCTTCAAAGATCCGGAGCACTTCCTCTTTCTGATCTGAGCGCACATTCAGGAGATTTGATAATTTGATCCCTGTGAGAAGCGGCGCGCACTGCAAAACAACCTGCTTCTTCGTTCCGTTCACCGGGAGCTTCTGTACTGCCCCGAAGATCTCTTCGCTCATGCGTATACCGCCTTTCTGAACATCACGCGCTATGCTTTTCGAGGATTTCAGCCAGTGCTGTTCCGCTGCTCGTATGACAGCGGACGATATCGGTACGGTCCTCATCCACCTCGTCCAGTACGCAGCGTACCATCTTGTGGGATACCGTATTTGTAAACAGGATCAGAAGATCCGGTCTTCCGATCAGCTTATCGAGTCCTGTCTTCATCTGGGTAAAAACTTTCGCTTTATATTTATGATTTTCACAAATTTCTTTATACTGTCTGACCATGCGGTCATGTCCGCCGATAATAACAACGCTCATGTAATATTCCTCCTTTGCCTAAAGGTTAGTTCCGTCTAACTGATGATATAAGGTTAGCATAAACTAACTTTAATGTCAATATCTGCTATTGAGAGTTTTTCTCATTAGTTAGTTTTAGCTAATCGTATGGTTCTATCGCATTTATCCCGCCACGCGAAATGGCAGCGAACAGCCCGATCACTCATGCTGCCGATCCGGACTTTTCGGTTCAAAAATCTTTATAGATTTTCAAAAACAGCTGACTTGAAAAAGTAAATTCCAGTGAAAAAGTAAATTCCACCGCTCTTTTAAAAGTTGCTTATAATCTAGTGATTTTTAAGAAGAAAAGCGGAATCTATGCTATAATACAAGTAATCTATGGCGAAATTTTCTGTTTTTCTGTATGGCAAACAAGCTGCTGGAGGTCGGTGTGCACGACTAAATTCCACCAGCCACATTTGAAAAATGTGAAAAGTTTACTTCCAGTCTGACAGCAGATTTCTTCATGGGTTAGTGGTTATAGCGGATCAGCTTAGGTGTTAAGATGACTTTGTCAGGGTCAATACGCCTAAGCTGAAATGCTTTTAAGACGTCTTCCCCAAAAGCCTCCAGGGCGACATCATACGGTGTACGCCCATTCAAACTCTCCCGCGGTGTTGAGTTGATGTGGCTGGTGATTAGATTCACATCCCATTGAGTCAGGAATTCAAAGGTAGTTCGTTTCGGCAGTATCATGCGGAGCATGGTGTGTGCCTGTTCAATGCCGCCTTTCTGTCCGCTTCTCATGGGATCACAGTAATAAATGTTGGTTCTCTGGATACCGGTAACACCGGTTTCGAGAGAATCAGGATCACCGAATTCAGCGCCTCTGTCGGTGAGGATATATTCAAACAGAGTCAGGAAATCGAAGGTACCAAAACGCTTTTCTAAACGGTCCAAAACGAGTCGTACAGATCCTTCCGTATTCCGGTTCATGAGGAACGCAAGAAACAGCTTTTCCCTTGTAAAAAAGAAGGTAAGCAGTGTTTTAGAGGAACCAACAGCGGAGTGGACGGTGTCCATCTCTACAAAAGATTCCAGGTGCAACTGTTGAAAATCAGCGTAAGTTCTGCCATTAAAGACACGGCGGTCAGATATCTGTGATTTATGGACTTTTCTGGGTTTAAACTTCACTTTACGTTTCAGATCAACGTTTCTGGCAGTCAGAAGTCCCATATCAAGGTAGTTGTAAACGCTGCGGACGGAAAGATTCAATTCCGGATGGTTTGCAACGATCTGGTAAGGAGACTGGCCCTGATCGATCAGAGGAGTGATGATCTTATCCTTTTTGTGGAGTTCCTGTCTGGTCATAGCGATTCCGGACCTGGAATCCTTGAGACACTCCCGGTATTTCCGATCAGCGAACCTGGCATTGTAGGTATATTTGTGGGCAATCGTACAATGATTGATCTTTTTACTGCATCCATTGCAGACGT